>CAMKNB010000033.1 GCA_946414095.1 uncultured Mycoplasmatota bacterium | reverse complement strand
GTAGCACCTATCATTTTGATATCTCCACGATCAAGTCCTGGTTTTAACATATTGGCAAAGTCTATGCTCATATTTGTTGTATTTCTGTTTACAAGCAAATGAACTTCATCTATAAATAATAATATATTCTTTTTTGTTTTTAATTCATCTACTAATAATTGAAGTCTATTTTCTGTATGACCATCAATAACAGTTTCTCCAAGTAAACTTGAAATATTTACTTTAATTAATTCATATGGTTTTAAAGCATTTGGGATAGTACCATTAACCATTCTATATCCAATGCCTTCAACTATAGCAGTTTTACCTATACCAGCTTTACCTACAAGTAATGCACTTTTTTCAGGAGTTAATAGTATTTCAATTGTTTGTTCAATTTCCTTATCACGACCGATTGCTGGATTAGTAACATATTCTTTTTTACTTAAATTTTCACCATATGTATCAAGAATACTATATTTAATTTTATTATCTTCTTTTTTATTATTATCTAAATCAATTATTTCTAAATCATCATTCATAATTATCCCTCTTTAACTAAAATAATTTTATCAATTTTATTTATAAAAGTCTACATTTTTATTGACAAAAGGCCAATACTATCATATAATATTTCATGTAGTCAAAAGAAATTGCCCGATTAGCTCAGTCGGTAGAGCGCACGGCTGTTAACCGTTAGGTCGCAGGTTCGAGTCCTGCATCGGGCGCCATTAAAAAATTAACTCAAGTTCATCTTGAGTTTTTTGTTTATATAAAAAAGATTAATCATTAATGACTAATCTTCCAACATCATCAGGATTAATAGATATTCTAACTACATATCTAGATAATTCATCATTATCAAATACTTGTCCATCTTTTAAATCATCAATATATACACTTAATCTATCCCTATTATCTAATTTTAATGATATATATGAACTATTTGATGTTTCTTTAACATAATAATCATAATAACATTCATAGTATTTTACTTCTACTTTTATTTTATCTTTTAAGTTATCATCATAATTCATTACATATTGAGTATTATAATTACTATTAAATGTTATATTAAATTTTTTATCTAATTCATTTGGTAAATCATATGTACTAAGTTTAGTAGTCATACTATATTTAACACTAACATCTTTTACTGTTTCAATTTCAGATATTTGTTTCATAGTTATTACAATTCCAAATGCAATTATTACTATACAAATAATAGATATTATTAAATTTAATCTTAAATTATTCTTCTTTTTGAATATAGCTCTATTTACCATTATAACTATCCATAGTACTAAAGCATCTATTCCAAATAAAATAATATTGATACCAATAAATCTAATTCCATCCAAATATGCAAATATACTAGCAATAAAAACTACAGATACCCATAGCCAAATAAATAATAATAAAATAGTTAATATAATTCCTAAAGTTTTTAGTAATATCCTTTTATTTCTATCTTTTTTACTTTCAAATATTTTCTTTTCAGCAACAATTTCAGAAACATTACTTACTTCTTCATCAAAATCATTTACTACATCTTCAACAATAGTTGGTTCTTTTTCTATCTTGATTTTCTCTTTATTTACTTTATTTTTATCTTTTAATTTTATATCCCTAGTTAAAAATAAACCAAATGATTTTAATTTATTTTTAAAATTATTTCTTTTTTCTTTCCTAATTTCTTTTTTAATTCTTTTAGTTTCTTCTTTAATATAGTTATCTTTTTTATTCTTTTTAGGAGAAAAAATTTTCTTAATTGAGCTACTAATCTTTTGAAGAAAATTATCTTTTTTAATAAGTTTAAGTTCACTTTGAGCAATTTCTTTAGGATCTCCTAAATCTTTTATAATTGAAGTGATTTTTCTTTTTTTAGATTTTTCTTCATTAATAATATTTTGATATTTAGAAATAATTTCTTCTTTATATTTCTTTTTAATATTTCCTAAATTATCTTCTAAATCTTTTAAAAACTTTTTATCTTTCTTCATACAAATACCCCTAATAAAATAATATTAAATAATTTAATAAAAATTAATAAAACATTATAGTTCACTAAAACAATAATATTTTAACATATTTTATATACTAAAAAAAGAAAAATCAAGCATAAATTAATAATATTTTACAAAATGAATATAATATAGGTGTAAAAAAGATTAAAAAAATTAGCACTCCCTATTGACAAGTGCTAATTTATGAGTATAATTAAATATGTAAGGAGATGATAATAATGAGTTTATTACCAGGAAAATTTTATTTAGATGATTTCTTTGATGATTTCGCACCAATGCCAAAAATGCCAAGAATGGATATGAAGTGTGACATCTATGAAAAAGGTGGTAATGTTCACATTGAATTAGATGTTCCAGGATTTGACAAAAATGATATTAAACTTGATGTTGATGATGGAATTCTTACAGTAGAAGCAACTAGAGAGAACGAAAAAGAAGATGAAGATAAAAACTACTATAGAAAAGAAAGAGTATTTGGATCATTTAAAAGACAATTTACTGTTGGAAATATCAAAGAAGATGAAATCAGTGCTAAATTTAACAATGGTGTATTAAAAATTTCCTTCCCAAAAGAAGAAAAGAAAGAAACAAAGAAATTCATAGAAATAAAATAAATATTAAAAAAATAAAAGGTAACAAATTGTTACCTTTTTTAATTGTCTATTAATTCTATAAAATATTCTTGTTTATCTAATAATTTATCACTTGTATAAATTTTATTATCGGTTGTCTTAAAATAAACAGATGGTTCAAAATTTTCTTTATTTCCAATATTTACTTCACCAGTATCTATATCAATTGATGAAACGTTATTTATTGAATAAACACAACTAGAATCAACACTTTTTACTAAATCGTATTTAATATTATATAATTTCCCTTCATTTGATAAAACATAAACTGTTATATATTTATCTTCTAAAGCACCTATAACTATAGACTTTGGACTTTTAATTTTATATTCTATTTCCTTATCATTAATAGCAAGAATTAAACTATTATTTTCTATTCTTGCTGTATATTTTCCGCTGTTTAGTTCTAGTCCACTACCAACTGAATCAACAAATTCTAATGCACTTATTTCATTATTTAGATTTGCAACTTCAAAACTAGGTATGTTACCTACATTTATTATATTAGTAATTGATTCTTTAAAATCTTCATTTTCTTTTATATTATTTTTTGGTTTGTAATATAAATATGTTACTTCAATCATAAGCACTAAAAGCACAATAATTGTAGCAATTATTAAATTAGTTATTCGCTTTTTCTTTTTTTCAACAACTTCTTTTGTATACATATCATTCACCTATTATATATATTATATCAAATAAAAAGAGTGAAAACACTCTTATTTTGTTACATTGAATCTAAAGTAGCAAATATCTCCATCTTGCATCAAATATTCTTTTCCTTCTAATCTTGCTTTTCCAGCTTCTTTTACTTTTAATTCACTTCCACATTCAATTAAATCATCATAACTCATTACTTCAGCCTTGATGAATCCTTTTTCAAAGTCCGTGTGAATTATTCCAGCACACTCAGGAGCTTTCATTCCATCTCTAAATGTCCATGCTCTTACCTCATCTTTTCCAACAGTAAAAAATGTTTTAAGTCCAAGCATATGATACGTTATATGAATCAATTGATCAAGTCCACTATTAGCTATACCTAAATCTTTTAAAAACTCTTTTTTTGTTTCTTCATCAAGTTCAGATAATTCGCTTTCTATTTTAGCACACATTAGTACTACAGAAGATTTTTCATTAGATGCTATTTCCCTTACTTCATCTACATATTTATTTCCATCGCTTAATAAATCATCTTCACTAACATTTGCTAAATATATAAATGGTTTATTAGTAATTAAATTATATGTTTTTAATAGCTTTGACTCTTTTTCATCAAAATCAACAAGTCTTAGCATTATTCCACTACTTAATTTTTCTTTTGCTTTTTTTAGAAGTGCAACCTCATATAAAGCATCTTTATCATTACTAGTCACAGCTTTCTTTTCTATTTTAGCCAATCTATTTTCTACTATCTCTAAATCACTAAGAATTAATTCATAGTTTACTATTTCAATATCACGTTTAGGATTAATAGATCCTTCAACATGGATAATATCTTTATTTTCAAAACATCTAACAACTTGAACTATTGCATCAACTTCTCTAATGTTAGCTAGAAACTTATTTCCAAGTCCTTCACCAGTAGATGCTCCCTTTACAAGACCTGCTATATCTATAAATTCATATTGAGTTGCAATTAATCTTTCAGGCATATACATATCATTTAATGTTTCTAATCTTTTATCTGGAACTGTAACAACTCCAACATTTGGATCAATAGTAGCAAACGGATAATTTGCAGCTAAAATATTCTTTTTAGTTATTGCATTAAACAATGTACTTTTTCCTACATTTGGTAAACCAATAATTCCTGCTTTAAGCGCCATAAACTACACCTGGGTATGACCCAATTCCAATTGGAACTCCTATCATATACCATCCTACTATTACAACACACATAATTATTGTTGAGTAAGTAGCATATGGTATCATATATTTTATACTTCCTCTCAAAGTAACCATTTCACCTTTATTATATTTTTCTAAAAATGCTAAATATATAACAAAGTAAACAAATATTGGTGTTAGTCCATTTGTAATTGTATCTCCTACTACAAAAACTAATTGTGAATATTCTGGACTAATACTTGCATTCATAAATAGTGGAACTATTGTAGCAGATAAAATTGTCCATTTAGTTAATGAATCAGGACATAAAATATTAGCAATACAAATAAGTAATACTGATACTAAAATCAATCCTATTCCAGTAAATTTTAAACCACCAATTAAGCCTGAAATCCCTGCTGTTAATACTTCTCCTATTCCACTTTCAGTAAATACAGTTATAAACAATGATGCAAAGAATAACAATACAAGAATATTTCCTATTCCATCTAATGAATAAGCCAAACTTTCTGTAACATCTTTACTGTGCCTAATACTCTTAGTCATTATTCCATAACCAAATCCTATGATTGAAAATAATACAGTCACTATAAATATAAATCCTTGATTAAATAATGAATTAGCACCAAACAACTTATCTATATACATCGTTGCTCGTGAATCTAATAATGCTCCGGATAATGGTAAACCAGGAATAATCATATAAATTATTATTAATGTATATATTATTCCAGCACCAAGTCCTATTATCAAACCTCTTAATTCTTTATTTGTTATTATTAGTTCTTCTTCCTCAGCTTCATATCTTGGTAATTTTGGCATTACTTTCTTTTCTGTTATATAAGTAAATGTAAATGCAACCACTATTAGCAAGAATATCATGATAAACAAAGAGAAAAATGAACCCATTTTATATGATGAATCAGTAAGTCTCGCAGCATTTAATGTTAAATTTAATAATGAACTATCATTAGCAGATAAAAATATATTTATTCCACTACCAAAGGATAGTGCTGCAAAAGATGCTATTATTCCTCCAAATGGATTTCTTCTACCGTATTTAAACAATAATGCTCCAATAGGTAACATAATAACAAAGCCAATATCACCTAACAATGAAAAGCATAAACTAATAAATATAAGTAAAAATGTCAATGTATTCTTCTTAGTATGCTTTGCTATTAATGTAAAAAATGCTTTTAAAAATCCTGATTTTTCTAATACACCTATTCCAATTAATACAATAATTAATGTTGATAAAGGTGCAAAACTAACAAAATTTTTAACCGCATGAGTTACTATATATTTAATACCACTAGCACTAAATAAATTTTTAACTTCAACTACATTATTAACAAAATCATTTGTAGCTTTATTTACAGTTATATATTCTCCCTGAACATTAATTAAATGTAAGAAACCACTAAGAATAATAGTTATAAGAGTTAAGATAATAAATGCTAATATAGGACTTATTTTCTTTTTTCTTTTAAACATTAGTATTCCTCTACTTTCTTTATTTTCTTATTAAATTCAGTGCGATCCATCATAATACTTCTACCACAATTTACACACTTTATTTTTATATCAACACCAACTCTAGTTACCTCCCAAAGGTTAGTACCACAAGGATGTGCTTTTTTCATAATTACTTTACTTCCGATTTTATAATCTTTATTCATATTAATCAACTTTCACTTCTACACTTAATATTTCAAGAATTCTTTCTAAATCTTTATCACTATTAAATGGAATTACTATTTTTTTATTCTTAATTCTTACTTTATTTCCTATTTTATCTGTAAAAGCATCTTCAACATAATTATATTGATTAGTTTCTTTTACTTTTGGTGTAGTTGGATTAACCCTTTTATATTCATTACTACTAGCAATACTTTCTAAGTCACGAACAGACATATGATTACTTTTAATCTTATTTGCAAGTTCCATAATTTTATTTTTATCTTCTAGCTTGCTAAGAACTCTTGCATGCCCCATTGAAATAAGTCCATCAACTACATCTTGTTTAATTTCTTCTGGTAATTTTAAAAGTCCAATCATGTTTGTAATATGGCTTCTGCTTTTACCCATTCTTCGTGCAAGTTCTTCTTGACTAATACCTAAAGATTTTACAAGTTTTGAATATGCTTCTGCTTCTTCTATAGCACTTAAATCTTCCCTTTGAATATTCTCAAGAAGAGCAATTTGCATCATATTTTCATCACTAAAATCTTTAATAACAGCTGGAATTGTCTCAAGTCCTGCCATTTGACTAGCTCTATATCTTCTTTCACCTGCTATTATTTCATAGCCATGAATACTTTTCTTAATCAAAATTGGCTCTAATACGCCAAATTCTTTAATTGATTCAGATAATTCTTTTAATTTCTCTTCATCAAAATTTCTTCTTGGTTGATATGGATTGCTTCTAAGTTCACTTAGTTTTACTTCAACAACTTCTTCTTTTGGAGTTTCCTCAACCATTTTATCAAGAGTATCTAATGGATTTGAATACAATGACTCATTAGAAAATAGTTGTTCTAATCCTCTACCTAATGCTTTTCTATTTGTTTCCATTTCTTTCTATCACCTCTTTAGCTAAATTTAAATAAGCTAATGCCCCTTTACTCTTTGGATCATATTCAATAATAGGCTTTCCATGTGATGGAGCCTCCACTAATTTTACAAGTCTAGGTATTATTGTACTAAATACTTTTTCATTAAAGAACTTTCTAACATCTTCAACTACTTCAAGACCAAGTAATGTTCTTCCATCAAGCATAGTTAATAATACGCCTTCAATTTCTAGATTAGAGTTAACTTTCTTTTGAACTTGTAAAATTGTTTTTAATAATAAGTTTACTCCTTCTAAACTATAATATTCGCACTGAATTGGTATTAATACAGAATCTGATGCTGCTAATGCATTTGTTGTTAAAATACCAAGTGCAGGTGGACAATCTATTATTATATAATCATATCTATCTCTAATTGTATCAATTTGCTTTTTTAGTTGTCCTGTCATAATAAAGTTCCTATCTTGAGAACTCATTTGAATTATTTCTATTTCAGCACCTGCCAAATCTATAACAGATGGTATTACGCTTAAATTCTTAAATGGTGTTTTTATAATAGCATCTTTAATATCACAATCTCCCATGATTACATTGTAAGTACTATTTTTAATCTTTGCTTTTTCAACACCAAGTCCGGTAGTAGTATTGCTTTGTGAATCCAAATCAATTAGTAAAACTTTTTTACCTAAATGTCCTAAAGAACTAGATAAATTGATACTAGTTGTTGTTTTTCCTACTCCGCCTTTTTGATTTACTAATGATATTACTTTTCCCACTGCTAATTACCTTCCTTATCTACATAATATTTTAACACACAATATTCTTTTTTTAAATCTTTTTTATAACAAATAATTCTTTAATTATTTATTATATAAAGAGAGAGATTATATTTCAAGAAATTAAAAGATATGAATTATCTTTTCATACCTTTTACATTACTAAGTTCATTTTTAATAAATTCACAAGCTTCTTTTATATCTTCTTCACTTATATCTTTTATAAAAATATAATTTAAACTATTTAGTCCATCTTTTCTTTTTAAGCTTTCATTAAATCTTTCAAATTGATTCATTCTTATATAACCTTTTTTATATTCATAATATTTAATAATTGCTATCAAAGATGAAACAAAATAATTAACATCACTTATTAAATCTTCATAATATTCATCTATTTCTTTAGTAGAATGTTTTTTATAATCTAAATTCATAGAATCTAAAGTATCATAAATATCATCTAATTCAAAATTTAAACTATAGCTATCATCTAACAATTGATTAAGTCTAAAATTAATAGATGCATCATTATCTTTTTGATTAACATTTTTATTTTTTAAATAATCATGCAATACAAATTCATAAAATATAGATACACTTTCTGTAAGTAAATCTCTATCAATGTTTTCAAATGATTCAATATTTGTTGTATGAAAAAACTCATGAACAATAGCATAAACATCATCTAAATTATGCTTTAATGGAATATGAATGCTATTTCTAATTTTACCATCATCTAAGATTTCAACATCTACATATCCATCATCATTTTCTTCTTCCGATTCACTAATTATATCAAAACTTCCATCAATTAAAAATTTATCAAAGTCTTTTAAGTAATTTGGATTAATAAATTCAATAAATTCCCTAGCAATTTTTATAGAATCAAACGTGCTATAGTATTCATCATATTCTTCCTCTCTTGGATCAATATCCAATACTGATTCATATAAAATAGCACTTAATTCTTTTAACAATGACATATTTTTCCTTATAAATTCTATTCTGTCATCCTCTGTATATTCAATAAGAGTATCTAATACTAATCCTAATTTTTCATCATCCATACTATTTTCTATCAAGTATATCTCTTGCTGCAATTAATCCAGTTGCAGCAGCAGTAACTATATTACCTGCTTTACCTGACCCATCCCCTATAAAATATATATCATAGTCTTCTAGTTTAAATTTATTATTAGTATCTATTTCATTACTAAAGAATTTTATTTCTGGACCATATAATAATGTTTCATCATTATTAACACCTGGAATTATTTTATCTAATTTTTCAAGGCCCTCTAAAATGTTAGTAATAATTCTATGTGGAAGAATTAAAGCTAAATCTCCAGCAACACAATCTTTTAATGTTGGCTCAATAAATCCTTTATTAATTCTCTTCCAATCACTTCTTCTACCTTTTTTTAAATCTCTTAATGATTGTACAATTGGTTTTCCATCACCTAAGACATTTGCAATTCTTGCTATACTTTCACCATACAATCTTGTATTAGTAACTGGTTCAGTAAGACCAACTTTACTAATAAACGCAAAATTTGAATTAGGTGATTTAACATCTTTTAATGAGTGACCATTTACACAAATAAATCCATAATAGTTTTCTTTTGTAACATATCCACCAGGGTTTGTACAAAATGTCCTAATTTCATCTGTATAAGTATCAGTTTTAATAAAAATTGTTGGATCATAAATTACATTTGTAATATCTTCAAGAATTTCCTTTCTTACCTCAACTCTAACACCGATTTCAATGCTTTGACTTGTATATGGAATTTTATATTTATCAGCAAGTTCTTGAACCCATTTAGCACCAGTTCTACCTGGTGCAACTACAACATTTTTACTAATTAATGATTTTTCCTCTTTTGGAGTCTTAACAATTAATTCATGTTCATTTTTACTTTTACTAACTATATCAAGAACATCAGCATTTTGATAAATATCAACACCTTTATTTTCTAAATAATTTGTAAAATCCTTAATATAGCCTGGTAATTTATCACTACCTAAGTGTTTTTGCTTAATTAATAACAGTCTTGCTCCAGTTTTAGCAACTTCTTTTTTAATTTCTTCAGCTTCAGCCATATTTGATGGATATATTTCGCTATCCATATTAAATTTAGTAAATATTTCTTCAGTATCATCTATTATTTTATAAGCTTCACTTTGTGACATATATTTAAATAAATCACTTTTACCTAGTTTAGGAATGAAATTAAGTTTTCCATCTGAAAATGTACCAGCTCCACCATATCCAGACATTATTTGACATGGATTACAATTTAAACATTTACCTCCATTAACTTTCATTGGACACATTCTTGTTTCAGCTCTACGCCCTTTATCAATTAAAGCTACTTTTAACTTACTATTTTTTTCAATAAGTTCATAAGCACAAAATAATCCAGCAGGACCAGCTCCCACTATCGCAACGTCATATTTTTTCATAATCTACTCCTTTTACACATTAATTATTGTTTTTATGTGCTTTTTTTTCTAATTTTAGTTTTTTCTTTTCTTCTTTACGTTTTTCTTTAAGAGCTTTCTTTAAAAGCTTCTTTTCAAGTTTTTCTTTCTTTAAAGCTTCTTTTCTTTCTCTTTTTAATCTTTTCTTTTTCTCTTTTTCAGTTTCGATTACCCTTTTTTCTTCTATCTCAATTTTATTTTTTTCTTCACCTTTTTCAAGTTTTGTATAGGCCACTTTTCCTACTAATGTTTTGGGTAAAGATAACATGAATTCATATTCACTTGGAAGTGAATATGTTGCCAAATTTTTTTCACAATGATTTTTAATACTTTTAAGTATATCTTTATTTGGCTTAATTCCGTCCTTAAGTACAATATATGCTTTTGCAACCTGTACTTTCTTTGGATGAGGTATTCCTATTACTGTACTTGTAAGTACTTTATCATGACTATTTATAATATTTTCAATATATGTAGGATATAAATTATATCCATTTGAGATGATTACTCTTTTAAGTCTTTGCTTAAAAAATACGTACCCTTCTTCATCCATACATCCTATGTCTCCAGTATGAAGCCATATTTTTCCATCAGAATGTTTTTGCAACGCCTTGATTGTTTCTTTTGGACTATTTAAATAACCAAGCATAACAGTAGGACCACTAATGCATATTTCACCATCTACTCCAAACGGAACTTCTTCATGAGAACCAATTGCTACAATTTTATAATAAGTATCTGGAAATGGAATTCCAATTGACCCTTGTTTATATCTACCGGTTGGAGTTAAACAAGTTGCAGCACTAGCTTCAGTAAGTCCATAACCTACCCTTACCTCAGCAGAAGAGCCATGTTCGCGTAAGCACTTATCAACTTCATTCTTTAAACTAGAAGACATAAAGTCACCACCACTAACAGCACATCTAATACATGCTAAATCATTTTTACCAATCTTACTACTCTTAGCTAATGTTTCAAATAGTGATGGAACTGCACATAAAAAGTTTGGTTGATGTTTCTTAATTTCTTTAACTAAATTTTTAGGAGAAAAATCAGGTATTAGTATTACCTTCATTCCACAGCATAAAGTAGTATGAATGCAAACACCAAGACCAAATCCGTGAAATATCGGCAATATTGCAAGTATTGATTCACCCTCCTTAGAAGGATCACACATTAAATGACTTTGTAGTGCAAGAGCATTAAAGTTCAAATTGGATAAAACAATTCCCTTAGGATCTCCACTAGTCCCTCCGCTATATAGTATTACAGCAGGGTCATCAGGCTTTCTAAGTGTCATAATTTCACCACTATATCCATAACCATAGTTTAAAAATTCTTGATAAGTCATGATGTCATCTGTTGTTTCAATACTTGGTACTTGTCCTCTTGATTTATATTTATAAAGTATTTTTTTAATTGGTTTTAAATTATCAGAAACTGAGCCAATTACAATCTTCTTTACTTTTGTATTATCAACTATATTACGCACTTTTTCATAAACCATATCAAGCACAAACAAAAATGTACTTTCAGATTCATTTAAATATAATTCTATTTCTTTTTCAGCTGATAATGGGTGAACCATTGCAGCAATTGCGCCAACCATATTAATAGCATAAAACATAATTATTGCTGATGGTGTATTAGGCATACATATAGTAACTTTATCTCCCGGTTTAACTCCTTGTTCTCTTAAACATGCAGCATTTGTTCTTATTTTTTCATATAATTCTCTAAAAGTAACAGTAGCACCATAATACTCATAAGCAGTATATTCAGGAAATCTTGCTACTGCATCTAAAAGCATACCTACCATTGCTCTACTATTATAATTTAAGTTAGGACTAACACCATCTTTATAGTATTTTATCCAAGGTCTATCACTTGATTTCAATTTTTTCATCAGCAGGTCCCTCCAACAATTTAGGATTATCTAAAATATATTGTAATAAATTTAATGATTTTATTAAATAAAATCCATCAGAAGCCCTCTCATCAAAATTAGCTCCCAGTTCAACTAATTTTCTAACTTGCTTTTTTCCATTTATAATAACTTCTTCATCTCTTATTTCACCAATTGTTGCAAGGCCACTTGAAATACCAAATTCATTTATATTATGATGAATTGCCCCAAAGTGGAATGAGCCTAAATTAGAAAGTATCAAACTACTATAATAAATATTATCATCAGCAAGAAAATCAGGTAAATATCCAATTTTATCCATCCATTTAAAAAAACCAACTAAAGGAACTCTTATAATGTTAGGAAGTTTAGCAAGAATATCCATAGCGCTATTAGCACCTTTCTTTTCAACTTTTTTTGCATCTTCTCTAACCTTATTTACTTTAGCAGAAACTTTTTTGCTCACTGTATCTATATTATCTTTTGGATCAATTTTACACTGTATCATCATTTCTTCTGCTTTATCATCAAAAGCAACTTTTGCTACAAATGCAAAAGATACATCATTATGTTCATATATACGTCTATTTTTAACAAATCTATTTAATACAGGACGATTATAAAATGTTTTTCCAAGAGCAACTAAAAATGCTTGAAAAAAAGTAATATGATCACCCTTTTTTTTCCTATTTTCTAAATATTTCATAAGTTCAGTAACATCAAATTTTTGATTAGCAAACAAGTAACTTTCTTGTCTTGTTTTTCTAATATCACAGTTTAATTGCATCATACCTGGAACGTTTTTAACTCTTTTACCAAATTTCTTCTTCATACTTTATTACCTCACATAAAATATTATAAAAAAAAACAAATATTATTGCAATAAAAAATCAAGCATTGCTTGATTATCCCAAAAATACATATGTATAGTACATAACAAATAAAACTATCATTATAGCCCCTTCTATTTTAGATAAAACTTTATCATTTTTAGCAAAAGCATATAAAACAAATGCAGCTAAATGTACAAATAATATATCAATTAAACTAAAACTAGTTGATGAAAAACCTCCATATATTATTAAAGGTAATCCAAGTACAATACCAATATTAAATATATTTGTTCCAATAATATTACCAAGTGCAATATCAAATTCACCTTTCTTTGCTGCAACAACTGTCATGGTCATTTCAGGTAAAGATGTACCTATTACAACAACTGTCATTGTTATTAACTTGTTACTAACATTTAATAAAGTAGCAAGTTCTCGTGCATTTTCAACTACTAAATCACTTGATAAAATTATAAATAAACAACAGACTATTGTTATTATTATTGATTTGGCAATACCATATTTAGGTTTATCTGATTCAAATACACCTTGCTTAGTTTTAACTACAGATATGATATAAAAAATAAACATAAAGAAGAAACACATAAATAATAAACCATCTTGTCTATTTAATATAAAATCATTATCACTAGCACCAAAATAATGTGATATTATTGATAAAACAAACATGGAAGTAATTACTAATAATATTGGTAATTCCTTTTTTATAACATTATTTTTTACTTTAATAGGAGCAATACAAGATGCGAGTCCAACCACTAATAAAATATTTACAACATTACTTCCAAGAACATTTGCAAGTGCTATATCTCCTGCACCCTTTGCAATACTTGTAAATGATATAGCAAGTTCTGGAGCACAAGTACCAAATGCAGCAACTGTTAAAGCAATCATCATTTTAGACATTTTAAAATTAGTAGCAATAGAACTTACTGCATCAACAAAAAGATCTGAGCATTTTACAAGCACTACAAATCCAATCAAAAGAAACACAATTACTTTAATGTATTCCACACTAACCTCTCCTATCCTATAATATATTATAAACTAATTATCAACAATTTAAAATAAATTTATAAATTATTAACAATTATTTGTAAATAAAAAAGATTCTATTCATTATTAGAATCTTCATTCTTATTTTCAAATAATAAATCTATATTTTTACTAGGTAATAACATATTGTTATCTTTATTAATTTTAATTTCAAACACTTTAGATTTATGAGTTAATTCATCTCCATCAATACACCATGATGGTGGAATTTCATCAAATTCAAATTTTATGTAATCTGTTTTAAAATAAGTAAATCCAGGTATTTCATTAAGTTCTCTACGCTTTAAGTAATGTACAGCTTTTATAATATCCCATTTACTTTTAATATCACACATCAATACTTCAAACTTATTATCATCAAGCTTAACATCACTATATATATCTTTGATATTCATACCTCCAACTCTATTACTATTAGTTATGAATATAAATGAGAACTTATTTTCATACTCTTTCCCATCGACTGTATATTTAATATGATGAAATTGCATTTTTTGTTTAAGTTGTTTAATTCCATATATTACATATGCAAGACGTCCATATTTTTCTTTTAATTTTCTAGGCGTTGCATAAGAAATATCAACAAAAGCTCCCATACATGCAACATATACAAAAGGATTATTATTTATTAAGCAAACATCTATGTTTTTTTCAACACCATTTAATAACATTACGATATTATTAACTGTATTATTACTCATACCATACATATGTGCAACATCATTAACACTTCCAAGCGGTAAATGACCTAATAATATTGGCTTCTTTCTTTCAATGTTACCAGAAATAACTTCGTTTAAAGTTCCATCACCACCTGCACATAAAAGAAGATCAACATTTTTTAGTTTTTTAGTTATTTCTTTAGCATGACCTCTATATTCAGTATATATAATCTCTGTCTCATAATCATAGTTTTCAAGTAGTTTATATATCTTTTTGACATCATTTCTATTTGTTAATTTACCACTATTTGGATTATAAATAACAACACATTTTTTCATAATATCACCCTTCAAAAATCATTATATCATTTTAAAAATTATAAGTAAATTACACCAAAAAAATAAAAACACAAATTTTTAACAAAAAGTATATATTTTTTGTTTATGTTAATAATATTATTGTGGTATACTTATTAATTGTGGGGGAACTGTCATGAAAAAGAAAAAGACTAATAAAAAAGTCAATCATAAAAATAAAAAACTTTTTTGGAATAAATTTGCGACTGTAATATTATCAATTATAGTTTTTTTTGGTTTAATCATTACAGGTTTCTTTTATTATATTTATGCTAATGCCCCTGAATTTAACACAGATTTATTATATAAACAAGAGTCTTCAAACATCTATGATTCAAAGGGTAATTTAATTGCAACAATAGGTACAGAAAAAAGAGAAATTGTTACATATGAGGAACTTCCTCAAGTATTAATTGATGCTATTATTGCAACAGAAGACGCTAGATTTTTTGAGCATAATGGAATAGATTTACCTAGATTCTTAAAAGCAAGTTATGGATATTTTGCTGGAAATAATGCAGGTGGTGCTTCAACAATTACAATGCAAGTATCAAAAAATACTTTCACATCAACAGAAGCATCAGGAATGGCTGGTATTGTTAGAAAATTTACTGATATATATATGTCAATATTTAAAATAGAACGAGATTATACAAAAGAAGAAATATTAGAATTTTATGTAAACGCTCCTTACTTAGGTGGTGGTAACTATGGAGTTCAAATGGCTTCACAAACTTACTTTAATAAAGATGTAAGTAATCTAAACTTAGTAGAAGCAGCTACAATCGCAGGAATGTTTCAAGCACCAGGAGACTATGATCCATATGTTAATCCAGAAAAAACAACAACAAGAAAAAATGAAGTTATTAGTTTAATGTTAAGACATGGTTTTATTTCAAAAGAACAAGCTGAACAAGCTAAAAAAATTGATGTTGAAGATATTGTTCAAAAGCAATCAACTAAGATTAACCCATATCAAGGATTTATAGATACAGTAGTACAAGAAGTAATTGATAGAACTGGAAATAATCCATATGAAGTTTCAATGGATATATATTCAACAATGGTAAAAAGTAAACAAGATGTAATAAATAAATTCTATAAAAATCATAAATTTAAAGATAAAAAAGTACAAGTTGGAATTGGAATAATAGATAATAAAACTGGAGCAATAATAGCTGTTGGTGCTGGTAGAAATAAAAAAAGTGAAATGTCTTTAAATTATGCAACACAAATCAGTAGACACCCAGGTTCAACTGCTAAACCATTATTTGATTATGGTCCAGGAATAGAATATAAAAATTGGTCAACATATACTCCATTTATTGATAAACCAGTTAAATATACTTATGGTGGGGTTATGCATAATGTAGACAACTCTTATCAAGGATTTTTAACACTAGAACAATGTTTAGTTAGATCAAGAAATACATGTGCACTACAAGCTTTTCAAGCAGTAAGCAACTCAAAAATAAATAAGTTTGTAACTTCTCTTGGAATAAAACCTGAATATTTGGGAAAAACAAAATACATAAATGAAGCACATTCAATTGGTGGATTCACTGGTGTAAGTCCAGTTCAATTAGCTGCTGCATATTCTGCATTTGGTAATGGTGGATACTATTCAGAACCACATTCAATTACAAAGATAGTTTATAAAAAATCAAATGAAGAAATTGTTGAAGA
>CAMKNB010000032.1 GCA_946414095.1 uncultured Mycoplasmatota bacterium | reverse complement strand
ATAGTTCAGTAATACAATCACAATCCACATGGATCATCTTTCCACACTTATCACATTTTAAATAAAAATGATTTTCGTGCTCACATTCAGAATATAAATAATAAGTATTATTATCCTTTCCAATAATTTTAGATAGAACTCCTTTATTAACTAACTCATCTACTAATCTATAAATTGTAGTAAGTCCTACTCTACCATTTAACTTATTATATAATTCTTTAATAGTAAATTCACTTGTTTCATTCTTTATTATTTCAAATAACAATTCCTTTTGTTTTGTACTATATGAATTTCTCTTCATAATTCCTCCAATTTGAAAATCATTTTCATTTTCATTATACACTAATTTTATACAATTGCAATAAAAAAAGCACAAAGTGCTCAAACAACCTTAATTTTACCCAATTTTTTGCTTTTAATATCAAAACTATAATCATCAATCATTGAATCTAAATAATGAAAACTAAGCTTATTATAAAAATGTCTAAGATCTCTTAATGAGGTTAAATTGTAATATGGATAAACTAAAGTATCATTGCTTTTTGGTATACTTAATTCTTTTTCTGATTCAATAATGTGAATAAATTTGTCTTTTCCATAAACGTATATACTTGGTAACTCTAAATCACTAAGTTTTCTTCTAAATCCAATATTAACATCTCTAAAGTAATTATCTATTTTGCTTTTTAACAAATCATTCTTACCTCTTAGTCTTAAATATTCCTGAACTCCTTCAATTTCTTCCAAGGAATTCATGGTATCAAGTAATTTATTAATTTCTTTTTCGTCACTTTCTTCATTCAGCATTAAACATAAATATTTTTCAAAACTATAAGCATACAATCCAACTCTTCTATCAAATGTTAATTCAGACATTCTTCTTTCATTATTAAATATCTCATCTCTATAACTTTGCAATTTTTTCTTTTCATCTTTCAATCCAGAAGATATTATTAGATTTTTTAATTCATAATTCATTAATCTCACCTAATAATATTTTATTATATTTTCAAATAAAAAACATCAAAATGATGCTAATTTATTTGTAGTGTTTTACTTTTTTCACTATTTAAGAATGAACTTATTAATTTATTTACCATATCTCTCATTTGAATATTAGTATTACTAACATCAAGTTCAGCACTTAGTAATTCCTTTAAATTTTCATTATATTTAATATATTCCTTAATAAACTCACTAGCTTCTTCTTCGCTTAAAGAACATTTACTAGTAAGCATACCAATTCCATGATCAGGTGAATACAATATACAATTAGAAATATAATCACGAGCCATATTTTCAATTTCTTTTTCATTTGAATAATATCCACTCTCTATTCTATTAACAATCATACTTCTATGATATACACTATTTAATTTCTTATATGAGTAACTTAACATATTAGCTACAAATATAGGAAAATTATATCTAGTAGATAGGTCACTATCATTACCATAAATTAACATATTAATAATATCTTCTCTCATATATTTCACCACTTCAATTATATAAAAAATGATATTTCTTTTGCATAAACAAAAAATGATTTTACATTTATACTTGTAAAATCATTTTCTTAAATCACTAAATAAAACTATTATTGGAAATATTTCTAATCTACCAAGTAACATTCCAAGACTCAATACTACTTTTGATAAATTACTAAATATTGAAAAATTAGCTATATCAAAACACAAACCAGTATTAGCAAATGTAGAAAAAACAGCATTAATATTTGTATCAAGAGAAAATCCATCAAAACTAACAATAAACATGATAAAAATAATTAATATTGCATATAAGAATAAAAACGTAGAATTACTATTAATTAAATTATCATCAACTGCTTTACCTTCAAATTTAATTATGTGAACACTATTTGGGTGAATTACTTTTAATATATCCCTCCTAATAGTTTTCAGACTTAATAATAATCTAGATATTTTAAAGCCACCACAAGTACTACCAGCACATGCACTGATTAACATTAATATTAGAAATACTATTTTACATGAAGAAGGATATATGTTTATATCATTAATTGAAAAACCAGTACTTGTCATAATAGATGCAGTGTGGAAAATTGAACCAGACAATGATACTGAAATACTATCATAAAGATTAAATGTTTTTATAAACACAAATAAACTAGACAAAATAAATATTATAAAATAAGCTCTTAGTTCTTCACTTTTAATTACATTTTTAAACTTTCTTAACACTATTAAAAAATATACATTAAAGTTTATACCAGATAAGAACATGTAAAGTGCTACTATATATTTGCTTTTTAAACTTATTGTAGATAAACTTGTGTTTAAATAAGCAAAACCTCCAGTGCTAACAGTAGACATAGATATTAAAGTACTTCTAAATAAGCCGTTATTTTCAAGCACTAATAATAGTATTTCACTTGATAGTAATATAAAATAAATCAAGTACAGATATATAACGGTCTTTTTAGTACTTGGCACTAACTTACCAACTGAATTACCTGGCATCTCTGCATTTAATAAATGAAGAGATTTATCATTCCTAGATAACGGAATAATAGCCATAACAAATGTAATAACACCCATACCACCAATTAATTGTAAGTAACTTCTATAAAATAATAAACTATTAGGTAAAACTTCAACATTATTAAAAATTGTAGACCCCGTAGTAGTAATTGCTGAAACAGTTTCAAATAATGCATCTACATAAGAAATATTTCCATCAATACAAAATGGTATAGCACCAATTAAACTAATTATTATCCAAGATAATGATACAATAATAAATCCATCTTTAGCATAAATATTTTTATTAATAGTTTTAATTCTATTTAAAACTATTCCAACTATTAAACTAATAATTAATGGTATTATAAATCCAATAATACTATTTTTAAAATAAATACCAATAATTATAGGAATAATCATCATAAATGAATAAACTATTAATACTTTTCCTAAATATTTATAAATAATCTTATTTTTCATAATTTACCCCAAAATATCATTAATATTCTTAAGTGAATCATTTCCATCAATCAAAACTATAGTATCATTTAAATTAATAGTTTCTTCGCCACTAGGCATTATAATATTTTTACCTCTTTGAATAGCAACTATTAAAATATTTTCTTTTATATTCATATCCTTGATTTTTTTATTCTTACCTTTAAAATCTTTTTTAATAAAGAATTCTTGCATTTCAAAAACATCATCATCAAACTTATATATAGCTTCGCAACTACTTTTTTTACTATTTTGCATACCACGTACAAATTGAACAACATGATTAGCTGCTATTCTGTGAGGAGTTACAACTGTATCTATATTTGCTTTTTCAATAACTCCATCTAAATCTATATGATTAATTTTAGTTATTATTTTTGGAACATTTTTCATTGATGCAAACATAGAATAAACAATATTTTCTTCATCGATATTAGTTAAGGAAACAAAAGCATCAGCAGACTCTATACCTTCTTCATACAAAACATTTTGATTAGAAACATCTGCATTGATAATTAAAGCACCAGGTAGTTTTTCACTTAATTCACGGCATCTTTCAGGATCTATCTCGATTATTTTAACTTTCATCTTCATATCGAGTAAACTTTGAGCTAAATAAACACTAGTAGAAGAACCACCTGCTATAATAACATTCTTAGTTTTCTCACTAATTAAATTAGCAAAATTTAAAAACTCACTTATATATTTAATAGAACCAGCTACACTAATAATATCTCCAGCTTTTATTTTTTCTTTCCCACTTGGAATTATAGTTGTTCCATCTCTCTCTATAGAACAAACTATTACACTAAGATTATGCTTTCTAGATAAATTATGAACTTTCAGATTATCAAGCACACTTTTTTCTTTAACTTTTAAAGATATCACTTGCAATCTACCTCTTAAAAAAGATGTTGCTTCAAGTGCACTAGGAATACTAAGAGCTCTTGCAATACTGCTAGCAGTTAATTGTTCTGGATTAATTCTCATAGATAATCCTAAATCAGATTTAAGTAAATCAACTGATGTAGAATACTCTAAAGAACGAATTCTAGCTATAGTATGTTTAGCACCTAATTTATTAGCTATCATAGAACAAATAATATTCTGTTCATCTTTTTCCATAACACTAATTAATAAATCTGTGTCCCTAACTCCTGCTTCAATTAATACATTAGCATCAAGAGCATTACCACATACATAATTAACATCTTCGTTATTAATTAAATCTTTACTTGTAGAAAAATTTAAGTCAACAATAGTGACATCATTTCCATCTTTTACAAGACTTCTTGTTAAATACTCTCCTAATTTTCCAATACCAACAATTATTATTTTCATTATTTACATCACCATACTCAATATATTTTACCACATAAATAAAAAAAAGAAACAATTCTTATACTTTTTGAATTGTTTCATTAATAATAGAATATAAATACAAGTTAATAGGTTTTCTACTTATAGTTTCAATATACTCTTTATATCCATTTAGCTGATTAATATATTTATCATCATCAATATTCTTAAGTTTATAATCAATAATATCAATATAATTATCATGCTCTATCATTAAATCTATTATACCATGATAATCAGTGTTATTTTTCTTATACATAAATTCATACTCTTTGTATATATTACATGATTTTATACCTTTAAGAATATCGCAATTCATAAATTTATTTATTTTTTTTCGAACATACTCATCTTCTATAATACTATCATCATAATTTTTAAAATCTATTAGTTCTAATGTTTCATGAACTTTAGTACCAAATCGTAATAGTTTAATTTCTTCACTAGTCATAATACTAGTATTTTCTTTTGAAAAATGCTCATTTTCTATTTCATCATTTTCTATAGATATTTCACTAACTATAAAGTCTTTATATTCACCTTTAAATACAGTATTAGATTCTTTATTATATAAATAATTCTTAGTTAATGGAACTTCATCCAAATTACAACTCCTGAAATATTTAATTAAATAATCTTTTATTCCATATATAAAATCTGATAATTTAATAAAACTAAGTCTTCTTATTTCATCAATAACTCCATTTTCATCTTTTTCAAGTTTAGTTGTTTCCTTATTTGGTATAACTATAATCATTTTTTCACGTGCCCTTGTAAGAGCTACATAAAGTAGTCTAATCTTCTCATCAATTTCATCTTTTATATAATCATATTTATATAGTTTCTTTAATAAACTTGTATCACTATCTTCAATTACATTTGGAATAATTAATCCATACTTATTTGAAACAACAAATAAATCATCAGCATCTTTAATATTAAATTTATGATCTAAATCAGCAAAATAACAAATTGGATATTCAAGACCTTTTGATTTATGAATTGTTAGTATTTTTACACTATCATTACTTGAATTGAATGCATTATATTTAATATCTATTTCTTCATCATTAACATTCTCTAGATAATCTCTTACATCTTCAATACTAAGTCCAAGTTCATTAAGACCATTAAATATATTATATAAAGTTTTAATTCTAACATTAACGTTTTCATATTCACCAACTTTATATATCTTACTATAAAAATTAGTCTTATCTAATATTAACTCAAATAATTCAGAAATACTTAAACTATTTATATTAATATCACTAAAATCTTTAAACAAAGTACTACTATAAAAATTATTATCTTTGAACATACTAAACAAGTAAATATCATCATATTCATATAAAAAACTTCTTCCTATACTCATAAAATCATATTTAAAGTTTTCTCCATAATCTTTATTATTTATTCTTAATACAAAATCAATTATATTTTTAATAAGTAAAATATCATTACTACTGTTTAATTTTTCATCTTTAAGTACTGTTAATGGAATACCAACATACTCAAATATTTTTTTATACAAATCAAAGTATTTACTTCTATCTAAAATAATTACAAAATCACTATATCTAATTTCTCTCATACATGATGTATTCTTATCAAATACTTTAATTTTACTAGAATATTTATTTTTAATATCATTTGCTATAATAAATATTTCTTTTTCAATATTACTAAATTTTTCATAGCTTTCAGTATCATATTCTATAATATCCACATTATAATCTAGATTATCTTTAGAACTATCATAGTTTTTATTTCCATAAATCATTTCATGGCTTTCCTTATAATTAGCTCCACCTAGATTATAATCCATTAATAATCTAAATATATCATTTATGTTATTTAAGACTTCACTTCTACTTCTAAAATTTTTAATCAAATCAATTTTGTATCCACCATTATTTTTAGAATATTCATCATATTTCTTCTTAAATATATTAGGATTTGATCCCCTAAACTTATAAATAGATTGTTTAATATCGCCAACCATATATACATTGTTATTTTCAATTAAACTAATGAAAATATCTTGAACATCATTAGTGTCTTGATACTCATCAATCATTATTTCCTTAAAACCATATTTTAGTTCATCACGAGCACTCTTATTATTCTTAAGTATTTCAATTGACAAACTAGCAATATCATTAAAAGTATAAATATTGTTTTTTCTCTTATATTTATTCAATCTATTAATAAATTCTTTAATTATTTTTACAATTTCAAACACGATATTCTTATTATTTAAAATGCTTTCTTTTATTTTAGAAGAATTGCCAAACTCACCATATGAAACTAATTCATCTAATAATTTTTTAACATAAGCTTTTTTATCCTTAGCCTCTTTTTCGGTGTTTCTAGGTACATTAGGTAAAGATATCTTACTAAATAATGGAAGGCTATCAATATCACTTGACAATAAACTATCAGTTTTTTCAAAAATAGAAGACACATAATCAGAATCAAAATAATAGCTTAAATTACTAATTTCTAATCTAATTACCTTTTTCTTATCATCTATAAATTTCTTATATTCATCTATTATTAAATTAATGTTATCATCACTAAAATAAGAATTAGTTATGTATTCAAAAAATTCTTCTTTATTAATCATACTATTAATCTTTTTAGCAAGTTTTAAAATATTACTTCTGAGTAATTTGTCATTTTTAAAGCAATAATTATTAACCATATCTAAAAAATCTTCATCACGTAATGAATATAATTCCTCAAATATTTCATCTATTATTCTCTTTTCTTCTAAAAGTACAAGAGATTCATCACTAATACTAATATCAAAGGATACATTGACTAAATAATGATACTTTTTAACAACAGATAGCGCAAAAGAATCAAATGTTGTAATATATGAACTATTTATTAAATCAAGTTCACTTTTTAAATTATCATCATTTTTAATTTTATTTCTAATTCTATCTTTCATTTCACTAGCTGCAGCTGAAGTAAAAGTAAGTATTAATAATTCATTTATATGAATTCCATTTATTACTTTTTGAAGTACTCTTTCTGATAATACAGCAGTTTTACCACTACCTGCTCCTGCACTTACTATTATATTTGTACCAGTTTTATAAATAGCTTCTTTTTGTTCTTCTGTAAAACTTGCCATTATTCTTCACCTCCAAATATATCAGTAACAGTTTCTAGTTCAACGATATCTCTATTTTTCATATAACATATATCTTTAAATTTACAATATTTACAACCCTTTACTTCATCACCAATCTTCTTAGGATTAATATTAAAATTTGCATTTAATATTTCTTTACTAGCATTTTTAACTCTTTCATCAACTATATCATATAATCTATCTATTTCTTCATCACTTATAGTTTTAGAATAATGATAAAAGCCATTTTCTCCAACTTTCATACTTTTAATTAACTCAGAGTCAAGAAATGATGAATCAACTTTTTCTAGTACATCAAAATCACTATTAGAATAACCTTGTAATTTTAGCATACTTTTTTCTTCCTCATCATTTTTAGTGTTATTTAATATTTTTTGTAAATAAAATCCACCAATTCTAACATTGGAAATAATATTTTTAATTAAGTAAACATAAACCGGTAACTGCATATCAAGACCATATACGCAATTATTAATATTTAAAGTAGGATTACCAGTCTTATAATCTATAATAACAGCAATAACATCTCCGTTAAATTCACCGTAAAGTATTTTGTCAACAAACCCTTTAAATGTAACGTTCATTTCATCATCTACTTTAATAATTACTTCTTTTTCATACATAGTTTTATCAAGTTGTGTATAATTTAACTGATTTTTAATAATTTCTATAACTTTGATAAGTTTTTCTTTTAATAAATCTAAAAAATATCTTTCAGATTCACTAAATTTATAATCAAGACTTTCTATTTCGCTTTTCCAATTAAATTCAAAATCAAAATTAGCGTTAAAACATCTAGACAAAATATGATGAAATATATTTCCAATCACTATTTCAAAACTATCTTCATATTTATTAATTTTTAAAATATAATTTAAATAATATTTAAAAGCACACTCATAATAGCTATTAATACTACTATAAGATAAAGAAAGCTTGTTTCCTATAAAATTATATAAATCTTCTTTAGATATTAAAGTATATTTATTAGAATAATCTAAATACTTAAAATTTGAATAATGATTTTTTAGATTTACTAAATCATCACCAATTACACCATATTTACTGTTCTCATCCATCAAACTTGTAAGAATATTAATGTTATATATGTTTGAATTACTATAGTCTATCACAATGTTTTTTTTATTAAATAAACTTTCATCATAGGAAGGTGAAATATATATCTCACTTAATCCATCGTATTTACTATATGTAATAACTAAATTTTTAATTCTTTTTATTGCACATGTAACACCTAATATTGCATTGGCATTCAAATCAAAAGATGTACTTATATCAACACTACTCTTAATACTATCACTTAAATAATCTATATCTTTATTATTTACAGGAATAATACCTTCATTATAGTTTACTAAAAACACATATTCGTCATCATTAACAATATCATTACATATATCAATTACTTCAACAGCATTTTTATATTTACTACAATTGGTTTTAATTTTATCAATATCTTCAAATATTAAGTCTTTAGCACTTATTAAATCAGTAAATGAATAAGAATTTATAACATCAACTATTTTTGTATAAATGTATTCATCATTCTTATCTTTAACAAGTTTATATACTTCATCTAATGTTTTATTAATATCAGAAGAAAAAAATTCTTTAAAACATTTAACTATCTTAGTACCTTTAATACTACTATTACTATTAATATTAATTGGAATATTAAATATTTTAAATATTTTCTTAATAATAAAATAATAATTACTACTCACATTAGCGAGCTTAATATTATTAATAGATATTCCACTCTTAACTAATTTGCATATTTCACTAGCAACAAAAGATATTTCTTCTTCACTATTCTTACACTCATATAAATCTTTTTTACCAGTATCTTTATTTATAGACAACTTACTAACATTATTTTTTTTACCTATTACAGAAAACATATTTAAATAAAATTTATCAACATAATCCAAATCAAATAATACAATGTCTTTTCCATTTAAATATGAAGAAAATAACTTATTATAAATTAGTAAATTATTATCATCTAATTCTTTTTTAATTTTATATAAAAAATTAATTTTATCATTATCAATATCTTTTATAAAATATAAATTTTCCAAGTATATTCTTGCTATATCACTTACTATATTATATTTTTTACATAGATAATAAACTGCTTCATTGTTATAATCAAAATAAAAATTCTTTTTAAGTTCACTTAAAGTAATAATCTTAATATTTAATAATTTAGAAGAATTATTAATCAACTTAAGCAAACTATTTTTCATAGAATCTTTTACTATAACAATTTTATTATTAAGTATATTTACATCCATATTAACCTCTAATAAAATTATACCATTTATTGATAATCTAAACTACTAAAAAGTATATTATGATATAATGATTACTAAAGGAAGTGACATATGGCAATAGATAAAGTTAGAGAATTTTTAAAAAAGTTTAATATGGATAATAGAATAAAAGAATTTGATATGAGTAGTGCTACTGTAGAAGAAGCAGCTAGAGCATTAAATACTGAAGGTAAAAGAATAGCAAAATCATTATCATTCAAAGCTAAAGATAGAATATTATTAATTGTACTTGCGGGAGATGCAAAAATAAGCAATTCTAAATACAAATCTCAATTCCACGAGAAAGCTCATATGCTATCGATAGATGAAGTAAACAATCTAATTGGTCATCCAGTTGGAGGTGTATGTCCATTTGCAATAAATGATGAAGTTGAAGTATATTTAGATGAATCACTAAAAAGATTTGAAACAGTTTTTCCAGCATGTGGAAGTGCTAACTCTGCAATTGAATTAACAATTCAAGAACTAGAAAAAACATCAAACTATATTTCTTGGGTTGATGTTTCTACATATTAAAAAAGCACATGAGTGCTTTTTTTATTGAACATTTTGATTATTGGTTACAGAAACTACAGTAGGTTCTACTACTTGAGTAGGACTTGTAGGAACTTCAGGAACAGTATTTGTACTTGGCGCTACAGATTCTTGTACTTCTTGAGGCTGAGTTACATTAGTTTGATTAGATACACTCTCAATCTGTGTAGCCATAGTTTCTGTATTCGAAACTGGATTAGTAACAATAGTACTATTAACTACTTGGGTATTATCAGTATTTACTAACCCTTCAATACTAGGATCATAATCTTTATGTATTAATGTTTCTTTAGAAGCTTTTTTCTTCTTTAAAACCAATAATAATACAACAATAATAATTATAAGTACTAAAGCACCACCACCTAGCATAATAATATGAGTCATATTATAAATACTAAATTCAAAATTAATATCATTAGCTGTGTCCATAGTTAATTTCCAAGTAAGAGATTTTCCATCATTATTAACTTCACTAGCATTGCTACTATTTGCTTTATATGGAAGATTAACTTTAAAAGTAAACTCCATTTCTCCCATCAAATTAATATAATTGTCAAGATTTCCTTCTTCTGTTGTATCATCTGCAACAATTTCTTCTTCTGTTGTATCATTTGTATTTTCTTCTTCTGTTTCAAATGAAGTTGTATTTTCTTCTAAATTGTTATATTCAGTAGTGTCAATACTATATTTAAAATTTGCTGTATATGTATCTTTTAAAAATCCTGATTTCTTTTTGAATAATACACTCTTATCAAAATTATCATCTAAGAAATTAGATATTGTTACTTCTTCACCTTTATTATTTGAAAAATCATCTATATTACTATATTTATTAGATATTTTTATTCCACTATATTTTTCTTCATCAACAACAGTAACTTTATATCCAGCTTTTTCATACTTTTCACTATCAACAAGCGTAGTCATATCATCACCTAATTCTTTTGAAAATAAAATTTCATTTTCATAAGACATAGACTTATCTTTATTGATACCAATAGTATTATGACTTTTAACACAACCGCTTAAAAAAACTAAACAAAATAAAACTAAAAATATATATTTAAACTTTTTCATATGCACCTCTATTTTTAATAATTATAACATAAACCATGTCAAATAAAAAGACATTTTACATAAATGTCTTTAGCTTCTCAATTTCATTCTCTTGAAAAATTTTAAAGTCTCTAGCCATAGTAAGTACATTTCTTTTAGCAATATTCTTATACTGATTGATTTTAGTTTCCATTTCAATAACTCCCATAGTAAAACCTTCAACTAACATCGAAGCTATCGCAGCATCACTATTATCTTTCATAGTTTCATACATTATACCCATATCATTTCCCATTTTAGTCATGATACCACTCTTTTTAGGAGTTATTTTTCTTTTTACAAGGATTTCTTCACTTTCTTTCATAAACTTCTCGTAGCCTTTAATTTCACACTCTAAAACATGCTTAATCTTATTATCTTTGTTTCTTAAAGCATTGATTAATCCAGTTGTAGAATATACTCCCATTTCAGCACTTTTATAAATGTGCATTAACAATTCATTATTTTCATTCATATTATTCACCAATATTATTTTGCACATTATTTATTTTTTTATTCATTGAATATAATATTTAAAATGATATAATTAAGAAAAGAGGTATATTATGATTAAAAAAAATGAAAAAGGTTTACTTATTGTAGTATCAGGTCCAAGCGGCTGTGGTAAAAGTACACTGGATCAATTATTATTAAACAAAAGGAAAAATATAGTAATGTCAATATCAGATACCACAAGAAAACCAAGAGGTGAAGAAAAAGATGGTATTGATTACAACTTTATAACACCAGAACAATTTAAAGAAAATATAAAAAATGATAAATATTTAGAATATGCAGAAGTTTATACTGATAAATTCTATGGAACACCAGTAGACTTTGTAGATAAAAATTTAAATAAAGGAATCGATGTAATATTAGAAATAGATATAGAAGGTGCAAGAAAAGTAAATGAAAAAAGAAGCGATGCTGTATTTATATTTATAATGCCACCATCTATGAAAGTATTAAAAGAAAGATTAATTGGTAGAAAAACAGAAACAAAAGAACAAGTAATTGAAAGATTTAAAACAGCATATAAAGAAATAAATGAAGTATCTAAATACAATTATGTTATTGTAAATGATGATTTAGATGATGCTCTATCAAAAATGGATGCTATTATAACTTGTGAAAAATGTAGGGTTGATAGAATAGAAGAAGTAGAAATAGGTAATCAAGAAGAAATAATACACGAAATATTAATGGATTTTGAAAAATAAAAAGACATTTAATTAAATGTCTTTTATCTTGTCATACTATTTTCTAATATTTCATCTAAAGAAATACTTTTAGTATCCCAACCATTTTGTAACATTCCAAATATATTTTCAGGTGTAGTTTTTACTAAACCTTTATTAACATCATATAAATACCAAACCTGTTCATCATACCCACCTGATAATAAATAACATGTAATCATTTCACCATTAGTACCCCTTAAATTAAATTCCTTAAAATTACATCGAACTATTCTTGACAGTAACATTTTTATGTAGTTTTTTCCTTCTTGTAAGCCTCTAAATTTAAACATTACACTATTCAAATAATGAATTTTAGTAAATATTTTCTCATCAAAAGACATTCCATCAAAATCACTTTGATTAACTCTATTAGATAATTCATTTATTCTTTTATCAGTATACTCTTCACCTTTCATAAGTCCAAGTTTTCTATCCATATCTTCACATTCTCTTAGTGGAATAATATCTTCATCATTCATCATAGTATAACCAAACTCCTTTGTTTGACATCCACTTTGTATTAAATGAAGATCTAATGTTAAATCTAATATATACTTTTCACCATTAGATAGTGTTACAAGATTAGCTACATGATTATTTTCTTCATATCCTCTAATCATTCTTTTTGGTCTATCTATTACTTCACATTTTATATTTTCTCTATCAAGATTATTAATCATTAAAGCTAAAATTTGACTCAATTCTTTGCAAGTAATATATCTATCTATATAATCATTTTCAAATCTAATTTTATATGTATCTTGATTTTCTAAATAATAATAGTCATAACTAAATACTTCACCAACTTTTATATAAATATATCTTATTTTTTCAATTGGTGTAGCATTTACTGGAACACTCATCATAATAGAATTTAATTCATTTATAACATTTTCATGATTCATAATACACCTACTTATCAAGAGCATCCATTATATATGGTGCTATTTGTACTTTTCTAGATACCACACCAGCTAACTCTACTCCCTCATAAATTTTATCCAATTTAAAACTTATTTTAATAATATCACCAGCACTTTCATTAAATAAGCAATATGATTTTTTTTCAAAAATATCAGTTATGAACAATGTTAATACTCTATATTTTTCTTTTTCTGCTTCTTCATTTAAGAAAGACACTAAATCATTTATTTTCTTTTTCATACTGTTATAATCAGATGTTAATATTTGGCCTATTCCAATAAAATTATCATCTATTTTATATGTTTTAAAATCCTTATGTAATAGTTGTAAATTAGATAAACCTTTAACACTCATACCAGCTTTTAATAATTCTATTCCATACTTTTTGGATTTTATTCTTGCTATTTTACATAATTCATTTAGAGCAGTTTTATCAATATCAGTAGTTGTAGGAGAAGTTAATAGTAATGTGTCAGATATAATAGCTGATGCTAAAAGCCCTGCTATATTTCTTGGTATTTCAACATGATTTTCTTTATACATTGTGTACACGATAGTACTAGCACTACCACATACAGAAATTCTAAAACTTATAGGCTTCTTAGTACTAATATCTCCTACATTATGATGGTCAATTACTTCCAATATTTCTGCTTCATCTAATCCCTCAACACTTTGAGAAATATTATTATGATCAACTAACATTACTTGCTTTTTATTAACATTATTACTATCAGATATAGTCATCATACCAGTACATTCATTCTTTTTATTTAATATTGGATAATTAGTATGCCTTAAATTCTTAGTTTGCTCTTGAAAATCAGATAAATAATCAACTTCATTAAAAGTAACAAATTCATCTTCATTTCTAATATAGTTTCTAATATAATTTGATAATGATATCATTTTACCAACTTCATAACTAGAAAGTGGTGTACTTATAATATTTACTCTATTCTTTCTAGCTTTACTTAATAATTCATCAGTAATAGTAGCATTAGCAACAAGAATAATTAATTTAGCTTCATTACTAATTGCATAATTTAATATAGTTTTTCTATCACCTATTATTAATATACTTGAATTATCAATTTTAACTTTTTGAATAAATGATTCATTTCCATAAGTAGCAGCTAACACTGAACCACTTATTTCTTTATCAAATTTTAATACTTTAGTTCCTTTTAAAACATTTAATAAATTTCCATAAGACGTATCAATCTTATGATAGTCACCATTAATAATTTCTTTTGCTATTTCTTTTAATGAAACATACCCAAAATACTTATTTTTATTTTCTACTACAGGAATACCTGTTAGCTTATGTCTACTCATATAATCAAAAGCATCTTTGATTGATAAATTTTTATCAATATAACAATTTTTATGATAATTAACATCTTTGATTTGTAATCTAACATCATTTAAATGATTAGGCGATTTGACATTGAAATAATCAAGAGCAAATTTAGTTTCAGCATTTATATTTCCTAGAACACATGGAGTTGTATTATATCCAAGTTTATTCTTTAAGTATGAAAGTGCTATTGAAGCACATACTGAATCAGTGTCTGGATTTTTATGCCCAAATATATATACCTTATTATTCACTTTATCACCCTCTATCTTCTCTTTATATCCCTTGTTATACTATCAGACTCATATATATTACTAACAAGTTTATATATTTTATATAGTTCACTTTCTATTCTATTACTATTTTCATTTTCCTTTGATATAAACTCAACACTTCTAAGTGAAGAATCAAATTCTGGAAACAACTCATTTTCTAATAAATATAAATATATTTTAGAAAAATCTCCCATATTTTTACTACTATATTCCATTATTCTACTAATTCTACTATTGTAATACTGTTCATCGAATTCAATATGATTATCCATAATATATCTACTTAATCTAAATATTTCCTCACTTACTTTTTTGCTTTCTACTACTTCACCATCACCAAATAATATTTTATTTTCATCATCTAGTGCTTCAGTAAAACTTGAATATTTTCTTTCCTTTTTGCTACTTTCTTTATATTCATGATATTTTCTATATAATTCTCTATCTTTTTCACTAACACTTTGACTTAATGCACTATTTTCTTCTAGAATCTTTTTTTCAGTTTCCTTAGCACTATTAATATAATCATTTTTAGTACCTTGTCTTCTTGGATTAACATCTATTGTCTGCAAGTTATTAGCAATATTCTCTTCTTGTAAGATAGAAGTACTATACATCCCACCACCATCAGTTGATATCACATAATTAATATTATTTTTATGATAAAAATCAAGTGGTAAATTACTTAAATCATCAACATTACCTAATGCATAATTAGATGAAATATTAAATTCAACAGTAGCATCCATTTCATGAATCAAGCTAACTAGTTCTGGATTCTTTTCAATATTTATTCCATGACCTATTCTAATCCTTGGAGGAGGTACTACTCCCCACACTTCTCCAAATAAGTCTACACAACTCTCATTTATTTTGTTACTAACCTCTTTAATCGCTTTTAAAGTTTTATAAACATTTTCAGTTGCCTCACTAAATTCTCCTGCATGAATTCTAAGTACGCTATTTGGATGAATATGTAATACTGGTAAAAGCCATTCTAATTTATCTTTAAATTCATCATATTCAATACCTTCAAGTCTATGCTCTTCACCTAAAATATCTGCTCCAATAACAAGTCCATCATTAAGAAGTGATTCAAGGTCCTTACTCATCTTATCAAATTCTTTTACCTTCTTAAGTCTATCCATTCCAAAAAGAATTCTAAATCTTTCATCCCCTCTATGCATATCGCTTATATATTTGATTCTTTTTTCATTACAATAACTAATTTCTGCATAATTAATATTTTCAGAAGATAATTTTTCTAAACATTTATCAAATAATTCATTATATACAACTGATGAACTATAAGTTGCCTTATAATTTTTTAATTTAGTTAGTTCATTATTCAATCTATTTATAGAATCATTAATCCTACCACGATATTTTGCTGATTTAGTTTTCTTTAATACTTGTAAATCATTAATTTTCTGTTCTATTTTTTTCTTATTTTCATCTATTATTTCTAATGTTTTTTGCCATTCTCTGTCATCATCTAATGTTTTAGCAAAAGAAGAAGCGCACCTATTTAACAAATTATCTCTAAATTTATTAACAATTTGTAACTTCTTGAAATCACTAACTTCATCTACTTTTAAACTTAAACTATCAATTAATTTTTTATCCCATCCATAAAACACTACATCTTTAAATGAGTAATCTATTCCATGTTCAAAATCTAGTTCACCATTATCATTCATTGGGAAGTTTATATTGTACTTATTTACAAAATCTAAAAACTCATTTCCACTTAATATTTCAACAAAATGTGTATGAAATTCAGCATGAAGTTTTTGATTTTGATTCCAAGGTTTTCTATTTAAACTTCTCATATTATGCATAGAAACGTCTATTTTATTTTTAATTTCTTTAAAAAGTGAAGATAAATCTTTTTTACTTTTTAA
>CAMKNB010000031.1 GCA_946414095.1 uncultured Mycoplasmatota bacterium | reverse complement strand
AAATAATCTTGGACTTCCTTTTTATTTATGTGAACTATTTGGGGTTCACTTCATTAAGAACTTCCTATTTATTTATAAATTTGCAATTTAGTAAAAATATTAGTATAATTAATTTGAGGTGTGATTATGATAGGATTTTACGATTATACAGTTATATTAACTTATTTAGGATTTGCATCAGGTGTACTTGGTATACTATCTGCATCCACTGGACATTTATTCACTGGAATCATTTGTTTAATGTTTTCTGGTTTATGTGATATGTTTGATGGAAAAGTAGCAAGAACTAAAAAGAGAAGAACAGAAGAAGAAAAACACTTTGGTATTCAACTTGATAGTTTATCAGATTTAGTTTGTTTTGGTGTTTTACCTGCTGTTATTGGATATCACTTAGGAATTAGCAAATCATATTTAATTCCAATTATTGTTTTTTATCCACTTGCTGCATTAATTAGACTTGCATATTTTAACGTGCTTGAGATTATGAGAAAAGGTAATGGACCTGTTAAAGAGTATATTGGTCTTCCAGTTACTTCTTCTGCACTTATATTTCCATTTTTATGGATATTTAAAAAAATGATTGGTAAATATTTTGTGTTTGTTTATGGTGCTTTATTACTTATAGTTGGTATATTATTTATTAGTAAGATTAAGGTTAAAAAACCTCAAACAAAAGCAATGATATTATTTATTATAATAGGAGTTATAGAAATATTATTAATACTTTCTATACGTAAATTAATATGATATATTATTCAAGACAAAGAAATAGTAAAGAAAATATTATTACAGAGTCTAGTAAGGCTCTTAATTTTTTTTATGATACATTTTTAGGAAGGCTAATATTAAAGATTATAATTACTAAACCAATTTCTAATTTAATTGGAATATATATGAATAGTAGTTTATCTAAACATAAAATAAGTAAATTTGTTGATAAAAACAATATTAATACTTTTGAATATGAAGCAAAAAACTATAAATCATACAATGATTTCTTTACAAGAAAAGTAATTCCTTATAAAAGACCTATTAATGCAAGAAAAGATATTTTTATATCTCCTTGTGATAGCAAATTATTAGTTTACAAAATTACTGAAGATTTAACATTAAAAATAAAAGATTCATATTACAGTATAGATTCTTTAGTAGATGAAAAAATAATGGATGAATATAAAAATGGTTATGCATTAGTATTTAGACTTTCAACTGATAATTATCATAGGTATTGTTATATTGATAGTGGTAGTAAAAGTGATAATTATTATATAAAAGGAGTATTTCATACAGTTCAACCTATATCTTTAAAAAAATATAATTTTTATAAGACTAATTCTAGAGAGTGGACAATACTTAATACAAAGAATTTTGGAAAAGTTATTGATATTGATGTTGGTGCACTTGGAGTAGGTAGAATTAAAAATAATCATAGAGAATATAAATTTAAAAAAGGTGAAGAAAAAGGCTATTTTGAATTTGGTGGTTCAACAATAGTATTATTAGTAAAAAAGAATATTATTAATATTGATAAGGATATTATGGATAATTCATTTGAAAATATTGAAACTATCGTAAAATATGGAGAGGGTATAGGTAAAGCTAAATTTATAAATAGAATAATTAATAGAATAAAAAGTTTAGGTGATTAGTGTGTCAAAAAAACAAAATTACTAATAGTTAGAATTATTTTTTCTTCTTGTTTTATTTGCTATGACGTTTATTAGTGTTAGAAATTTATACAAGAAAAATAAAAAAATCTAGATAATTTCTAGATATTTTTTATATGCTTTTATTGATAATTCATCATCTAAATCATATTTAAGATTTTTCTTTTCACAGACATTTTTAAGTATAAAATGAGTTAGATATGGATTACGTATTAATAAAGGACCAATAATATGAGTCGCATAAACACTTTTGTATGTGAATCCTTCATCATTATTTTTTAAATCATTTGAATACTTTTCATCTAAGTTAAATAGTGGATTTTTAATATTATGATTTATATCACATCTATTTTGAAAACCAATTATTTTTTTATCTATTAGAGTGGTTGTTCCATCTATCTGACCAACAATTCTATCTTTAGAAGCATTTTTAAAAGTACTCTCATTAATAAATTCAGTTGTATAATCAAATATACCAAGTGATTTTATTTTTTCATTATTGACTTTTATATACTTGCCAAACAAGTCCATTGCATTACCAGTTAAAATTAAACATTTATCTTCTTCAATATATTTTTTTAAATCATTTTTTCTTTTGTTGATATCGTTAAGTGCTAGTAATAAATTTTCTTCACTTCCTTGTCCAATATAAATAATGTCATATTTATTGAAATCAATATTATCACCAATACTTTTTAAATCAACTTTAACTTTTATTTTATTTAATTCAAGAGATCTTTTAATGCATCTTGTATTTGCGTTTTCACCATACAAATTTAATAAATCATAATATAAGTGTAATACATTAATCATTATTTTCACCTTCTATTATCTTTTTAAGTTCTATTTCTTTATCAAAACATACCATTGAATATATATTTCCTTTTGTTTTCTTTTTAATTACTTCTGGTAGATTTTTTAAATCTTCAACAAGTATTATTTTATTTTTATCTATTCCAGCATATTCCATACGTAAACGCATATCATTACAAAATCTTCCAATTAAAATTATATTTTTTACTCTAGAATCATTTAATTCTTCAAAATCTATATCCCATATCCAAGAAATATCATTTTCTTTATATCTTCTACTTGAATTATCAAAACCTAATATAATTGTCTTATCTACATTTTGATGAATTATATAATCAAGTGATTGTTTGTAACTTAAATTGTTTTCATTTTTACTAACAAGCATTTGCCATTTTCTATGATCATAATCATATATCATTAATCTTTTTGTTTTTAGTGATTCACTATTTAATACTTTAATAATATTTTCTTCACTTACTCCAACTGCAAAACTTAATGCATAACATCCAGTTACAAAATAAACTGTATATAAGAAATCTGATGGAAGATTGATTTTATTTTCTCTTATTTCAATTGTTTTATTGTCAACATCTACGTTTTTAGCTTCAAAGTTTGGAGTTCCTCTATTAAAATCATATTTTGGACAATGATATGAACCAATATGTCCATAATGGTAATAATCATATTCTAATTTTGAATTACATAATGGACAGTAAGCAGCATCTAAATTATTTAAATTGTTTTTTATTGAGTAATCATTTTTGCTCATGCCATATGTAGTTATCGCACCTTTATGATTAATTCTAAGTCTATTTACATATGGATCATCTACATTTAGTATTAGATGAGTTCCATTTGGAATAGCAGATTTAATTTCATTAAATATTTTTTCTGGATGTGAGTTTCTTGGTGGTTGATCTCTTGTAATATTTGTAATCATTAAGTGAGTAGGTGTTATATATTTAAAAATATATTTCATAAATTGTTCATCTAATTCCATTAATAATACATCTTTTTTAAGCTTACCAAAAAGAGTAGAGTTATTTAGTACAAGAGCAGTAATAGCATTAATAGTATTACTTCCTTCCTTATTATAAACAACAGAATAATTATTATTTGTTAAGATATTATACATTAATTCTGTTGATGAACTTTTTCCACTTGAACCAGTTATACCTATTACATATTTAGGTAATTTTATTTTTTTTAAAATGTTTTTATCAAGTTTTAGTGCATAATAACCACCAATAACACTTCCTTCATGATGTGTAAGTTTACTTAGCTTGTTTATCAATTTACAAGTTAATATTACAAAAAATTTCCACATAATATCACCTAAATATATTATATAACAAAATACTTATTTTATAAAGAAACTAAATAAAAAAGAAATATTTCTATTTCTTTTATGGTCTTGGATTTGAGGCGGATACATAATTTAGTGGATCTACAAGTGTCCCATTATACCACATTTGAAAGTGTAGGTGAGGTCCAGTAGAACAACCAGAACTTCCTGATGTTCCGATTACTTGTCCTTGTTCAACATGATCACCTTTTCTAACAGTTATTGTATTTGCTTTTAAATGTTGATATTTAACTTGATACCCGTCTCCATGATCTATAATTACGTAATTACCTACAAGACCTTTGCAATTATATTTTCCATCAGCGCCAGCTCTTATTGCTTCATCTGGATAATCTATTCTATCGTTTGGGCCAGGGTATATAACATTACCACTTTTTGATGCTATAACATTATCATAATAAGCACCAATATCAATGGCTCCGTGTCCACCACTTCCCAAATTTCTATGTACTGAATCATTACCAGCAAAGTATGCAGTTATACTTGTTGCAGCAGGTGTACCATCTGCGAAAAGCACCCCGCCGTATGACGTTGTTTCTTTACTACCAACTGGCCACCACCAACCATTATCAGCACTTGCTCTTCTTTTAGATTCTTCTTGTTTCTTTTTAATTTCTTCTTTAACTTCTTCTAATTCTTTTAGCATTTGTTCTTTTTTTGTTTTATCTTTAACTTTAGATATTGTAGATTGAGCAACAGAGTAGTCACTACTTGTTAAAGTTTCTTTGAAACATCTAAATATTTTTGTGCTTGTTCTGTTATTAGTGAATCGATTTTTTCAGTTGTTGAATTGTTAATACATTTTGAAATTTCATTTGTATCAGCATTTCCTAAATCAGCTAGTAAATTAATAAAAGTAGGAATTAAAAATACTAATAATGCAGCTACTCCTTTTGAAATCCAATTTTTTAATAATTTTCCATTAATATCAACATCATTTGAAGATACAGTTTTAACTACATCTATCATACATGATAGTATTAATAGAATAGGTACAACAATTTTAATAATTGTAATTGCAATTTTAACAATTCTCAGTATTTTTAATATATCAATATTATCACAAATACTTAGTATAACCATAATAACTCACTTTCTAATATAAACCGGTGTACCAACGCTAACCATATTATATAATTTTTTCATATTTTTAGTTGGCACATTTACGCAACCATGACTTCCTGTATAATAATAATTTTTAGTACCAAACTTGCTTCTCCATGAAGCATCATGTATTCCAAAATTATTACCATTATATCCTAACCAGTATTTTACTTTTGATTCATAGTCTTTTCCTTTTAATGTAGTATTTCTAACTTTATTTCTAACTTTAAAGTTACCTGTTTTTGTAGCATTATATCTTCCTGTTGTTACAGCAGTTGTAAAAACTAATTCTTTATTTTTATAATAATATAATTTTTGTTTTGAAATTTTAATAACAATATAATTTAATTCATTTTTATTCCTAACACTTACTTTTATAGTTTTAGATGCTTTGTTATTACTAGAATCTATTGCAGTATATGTAACTTCATAGTCACCTTTCTTTTTTGTATTAACATTAGAATTAATTTCTACTTTTACATCTTTATCATAATTATCTGTTGCTTTATAACTACAATTTTTATATGTTGAATTTATTGGTAAGTAAATAGTATCTTTACAGTTAACCTCAATAGTTGGAGCAGCATTATCTACGACTTTAACAATTCTTTTTATTGATTTTGTTTTATCTTTATATTTAATTGTATATATTATTTCATAATTACCAACTTTGTTAGTATCAACATTATTTTCAATTTTAATGTCTTTGATACTTTTATTTTCTTCAATATTAGCAACAAATCCTTCGTCTATGTATTCAGAACCATAATCAACTATTACTTCATCATTTCCTTTTAAATAAAATCCTTTATTCATTCTTTCTATTAATTCATTATCAGTTTTATTTTTATGAAAAAAACCAGTCATACTTAATATAGAAAAAATGACTGTTAATACAAAAGCAATTTTTATTATTATTTTTCCCTTCATACTACATTTATAATGATAACATAAATAAAGATAAAAGTTAATATTTTAGATTAAATCTATTTATGTTAAAATATATTTGGTAAGGAGTGAATTATGAAAGAAATAAAATTAAAAATTGATGGAATTCATTGTGACAATTGTAGAAGTAGAATCACTAAAGTTTTATCAAATATTGATGAAGTAAAGGAAGTAAATATTAAAGAAAACATAGCAACAATTAAATATGAGAAAGAACTTGATCATAATAAAATTATTAATACAATAAATGATATAGGATTTGAAACAAAAGAAGAGTATTTTATAGAAAAATAAAAGTATAACAATTTAGATTACTTTGGAGGTAATTAATGAGTAAAGTTATATTAAAAATAGATGGTATGAGTTGTAGTGCATGTTCTTCTGGACTTGAAAAGTATTTAAGTAGACAAAAAGGTATTATTAGTGCTAGTGTTAACTTAGTTCTTGCACAGGCATTAATAGAATATGAAGAATATTTAACACTTGAAGACTTAGATAAATTCGTAAGTGAGGCAGGGTTTGAAAGTCTTGGTGTTTATGACCCTAGGAAAGAAGATGAAACTATAAATAAGAAAAATTATTTAATAGTTTTTGCATGTCTATTATTCTTACTTATGTACATTTCAATGTCTCATATGATTGGTCTTCCTGTTATTTCTTTTTTACATATGATTAATCATCCAGTTAATTATGGAGTGTCATTATTAGTTTTGACAATACCTTTTTTAATTTATGGATTTGATATTATAAAAAATGGTATTAAAAATATAATACATAAAATACCTAATATGGATTCTCTTGTTACAATAGGAGTACTTTCAAGTTTTATATATAGTTTATTTAGTTTGATAATGATATTAAAAGGTAAAAATGAATATGTTGAAAATCTATATTTTGAAAGCGTAGCCACTATTATATTTTTTGTTAAGTTAGGTAGAATAATAGAAAATAAATCAAATAAAAAGACTAGAGAAGCCATAAAAGAATTAGTACAAATTACTCCAAGTTATGCAGTGTTAAAAACTAAGAATGGTAGTAAAAAAGTAACAATCGATGAAGTTAAAAAAGGAGATATTCTAATTTGTAATGCAGGAGAAAAGATTGCTGTTGACGGTACAATTATATTAGGAAAAACACATATTGATGAATCATTTATTTCAGGAGAAAGTATTCCAAGTAAGAAAAAAGAAAATGATTATGTAGTAGCTGGATCTATGAATATTGATGGTTATATTGAATATAAAGCTGATAGAATAGGTAAGAATTCAACTATATCTGAAATAGTGAGATTAGTAGTTGAATCTTCTAATACAAAAGCAAAAATATCTTCTTTAGCAGATAAAGTAAGTAGTATCTTTGTACCTTCAGTTTTTATAATAGCTATTATTACATTAGTTGGATATTTATTATCAGGTTATGATTTTAATGAATCATTGATATCATTTGTATGCGTACTTGTAATAGCCTGTCCATGCGCTCTTGGTCTTGCAACACCACTTGCTGTTGTTATTAGTGAAGGAAAGTGTGCTAAAAATGGAATACTTATTAAAAGTAGTCAAGTATTAGAAAATGCTAATTTAGTAGATACAATTGTTTTTGACAAAACAGGAACGCTTACATATGGAAAATTAAAAATATCTGAAATTTATAATTATAGTAATTATTCTAAAAAAGAATTACTTAATATTGTTTCTAGTATAGAAAGAAATTCTAATCATCCAATTGCTAGTGCATTTAAAAATGAGTTTAGTAATAAAAAGTTTGATAGTGTTGAAGTTATTGGTGGTATTGGATTAAAAGCAAAGGTTAATAAAGACATTTATTATTTGGGAAATAACAAGTTATTTAGAAAAGTTAATATTAATAACGAACATAGTGATGATGAAAAAAAGCTAACAGAAGATGGAAATACAATAGTATATGTTATAGAAAATAGAAAAATAATTGGATTAATTGGAGTAAAAGATATTTTAAGAGATAATATCAAAGAAACAATAGATGAATTAAAAAGAAGAAAAATAAATATTATTATGCTTACAGGTGATAATGTAAATACGGCTAATATAGTTGCAAATAGTTTAGGAATAAAAAATGTTATGGCAAATGTATTACCTAAAGATAAAACTAATATAGTAAAAGAACTTTCTAAAAAAGGTAAAAAAGTAATGATGGTAGGAGATGGAATAAATGATGCTGCTAGTCTTGCTAATGCCTTAATTGGAGTTAGTATTAAAAGTGGTACTGATATAGCAAGTGATTCATCTGATGTAATATTAATGAATGACAAAATTGAAAGTATTATTAAGTTAATTGATATAAGTAAAAAAACAATTAGAATAATTAAAGAAAACTTATTTTGGGCTTTTATTTATAATATAATAATGATTCCAATAGCTATTGGTTTATTTAAGAAGTTTGGAATAAGCATAAATCCAATGTTTTCATCAATTTCGATGATGATAAGTAGTTTAATGGTAGTATTAAACTCATTAAGATTGAGGAGATAATATGGAAGAATATAAGGATATTGAAAGAAGTATAATTAAAAAATATAGAAAAGAAATATGGAGTAAATTTGTTAAAGCTGTTCAAGACTATGAATTAATAAAAGAAAATGATAAAATCATGGTTTGTATTAGTGGAGGAAAGGATTCATTTTTACTTGCAAAATGTATGCAAGAAATTAAAAAGCATGGAAAAATTAATTTTGATTTATTTTTCGTAGTTATGGATCCTGGATATAATGAATATAACAGAAAATTGATTGAAGATAATGCTAAAAAATTAAATGTGCCAATAGAAATATTTGAAAGTGATATTTTTGATGTGGTTGATAAAGTTGCATTTAAAAGTCCATGTTATATGTGTGCACGAATGAGAAGAGGATATCTATATAATAAAGCACAAGAACTTGGTTGCAACAAAATAGCACTTGGTCATCATTTTGATGATGTCATTGAGACTACTTTATTATCAATGTTTTATGGTTCTGAAATTAAAACTATGATGCCTAAATTACATAGTGATAATTATGAAAATTTAGAACTTATTAGACCAATGTATTTAGTTAAAGAAAAAGATATTATTTCTTGGGCTAAAAGTAATAATATTAAATTTATAAATTGTGCTTGTAGATTTACTGAGATGTGTAATATAGAAGACGATTCTACTAGTAAAAGAAAAGAAATGAAAAAGTTAATTGATGAAATGAGAAAAGTTAATAAAAATATTGATTTCAATATTTTTAAAGCACTAGATAACGTAAATTTAAATTGTGTATTAAAATATAAAAAAGATGGAAAAGAATATTCATTTTTAGATGATTATGACAAATAAAAAAAGCAACAAAGTTGCCTAATTATCTTTATGGTAGCCCGTATGGGGTTTGAACCCATGTATGCAAGATTGAGAATCTTGTGTGTTAACCGCTTCACCAACGGGCCAAATCAATTACTTAAATATAATAACATAAATTATTTTTAATATCAATAAAATATTTAGGAGGTATTATGCAAAAAATTAAAATTCATGGAATATACAAACATTTTAAGGGAGACTTATATATTGTTGAAGATATTGCATACAATAGTGAAACTGAAGAAAAAATGGTTATATATAGAGCTTTATATGGAGATAATAAACTTTGGTGTAGACCAATTAATATGTTTTTAGAAGAAGTTAATAAAAATAATCAAAAATATAGGTTTGAATTGCAAAATATAAAAAGTGTAAGAGACTAAAAAACTCTATTATAGTGTTTTTATTATATGTTTGATATAATTAAAATGAGGTGTATTATATGGAAAATAAAAATAGTATATGGATTAGTATTCTAGTAATATTAATTATTTTATTAGGACTTTCATTTATAAGTTCTAGGAATTATAAACCATCTAAGAATTTAATCATAGAAGAAACTTATGAATTAAAAGATGTTATTATTAACTCAAATGCATCAAATATTAATATAAAGGAAAGTAATGATCAAATAATCAAAGTTAAAATATACGGAGATGATAAAAAAACAAGTATTAAAGATTATGATAAATTAACTATAGAATCTAAAATTAAGGAATGCAAGTTCTTTTGCTTAAAAAATGAAATTGCTTCAATAGAAATAAGTTTACCAAAAGATTATGATAATAAATTAATTATTAAAAATGATTATGGAAATGTAAATGTAGGTAATTTTGAAAATAGTGATTTTGATATTGAAGTAGATGCAGGTAAAGTTACAATTGATGAAGTTAAAAATATTAAATTAGATGTAGATGCAGGTGATATTAAGATAGGAAAAATTAATAATAAATTAAATATTGAAGCAGACGCAGGTAATGTAATAATTAATGAAATAAATTTGAATGAAAATTCAACTATAGATATTGACGCTGGTAATTTAGAGATAGGTAAAACAAATGAAATATATATTGATCCTAAAATAGATTTGGGAGCAATTGATATTAATAATAATTATAGAAAATCTGATATTGAATTAAAAATAAATATAGATGCAGGTAATATAAGTATAAAAAATTAATACTAGTACATACTAGTAATATGAAAAATGAAGAATATGACAAATTAATAAAAGAAATAGTAGTAGAAGATAACATAGTTAGAAATATTATTATTTCTTTTTTTAGTGGTGGATTAATAGGACTAATAGGAGAATTATTATCAAACTTTATATTTAATTATTTTAATACTACATTAAGTGATGCTTATATGATTACTTTTATGATATTAATATTTATTGGTTCACTTTTAACAGGACTTGGCTTTTTTGATAAAATACTTAGCATTTGTAAATGTGGACTTATTGTTCCATCTACTGGTTTTGCTAATACCATGACAAGTAGTGCAATGGACACTAGAAGTGAAGGCTTTGTTAAAGGAATAGGCGCTTCTATATTTAAGTTAACTGGAAGCATTATTTTATATGGAATAGTATTTGGAATAATATTTGGTTTTATAAGGAGTATAATATTATGACAAATTATTATAGTGACGTTTATATAAAAGATAAGTGTTCATTGCTTGCATCTAAAAAATATAATCCAATTGTATTAAATCATACAAATATTTTTGTTGAAGATTATTATATGGGAGAAAAGGCAATAGAACTTGCAGAAAGTAAATATCAAGAATTGACAATAAATAAATTAAAAAATAAATATAAAAATATAGATTTAATAATATCAGGTGACCTTCAAAATCAAATATTATCTTCAACTTTAGCATCATCTAAGAATAAAATATCAACACTTGGAATATATTCAGCATGTGCAACTTTTGTAGAAGGATTAATAATAGCAAGTTATATAGTAAGTAATAAAAAATCAAATATTATAGTTTCATCATCATCACATAATCTAGTAAGTGAAAAACAATTTAGATTTCCTGTAGAATATGGGGCTGTTAGAAAAAGGGTAAACACTTGTACTGCAAGTGGTAGTGTAAGTGCTCTTGTCACAAATAAAAAATCAAATATTAAAATAGAGAGTTCAACTATTGGTTTTATTACTCAAACAAATCATAAAGACTCTAATGATATGGGTTCGGCAATGGCACCAAGTTGCGCAGAAGTACTAAATAAACACTTAAAGGATACTAATAGAAAAAGTGATTATTATGATTTGATTTTAACTGGTGATTTAGGTGAATATGGACTTAAAATTATGAAAAAGTATTTTAAAATTATAAATGGAGAAAGTTTAAATAATGTTATAGATTCTGGTAGTATTTTTTATAAAGAAGAAAATATATATGCAGGAGCTAGTGGCCCTGTTTGTTTACCTCTTGTATTATTTGATTATATAATTCCTAAAAAGAAATATAAGAAAATATTGATAATTGGTACAGGATCATTACATTCTGTAATAAGTACTAATTTAAAAATACCAATTCCATCAATTAGTCATGCAGTTAGTTTGGAGGTGAAATATTGATATATTTATATTCATTCGTATTTTGCGGATTTGTTTGTGCAGTGTCTCAATATTTTTTAGAGAAAAGTAAACTAACTCCAGGACATATAAATAGTGCTTTGGTAATAGTAGGTTGTATTTTATCTGGATTTGGTATTTATGATAAACTAATAGATAAATTTCATGCGGGAGCTACTGTTCCTATAATTAATTTTGGACACTTATTAGTAACAGGAGCTAGTGAAGGATATGATAAATTTGGTATAATTGGATTATTTAAAGGAATACTTACAAATGCAGGAGCAGGCATTGCTTTTGCGATATTTTGTGCTTTTGTAGTTTCAATAATATTTAAAGTAAAATATTAAAAGAATAAAAATAATGACATTTTATTCTTTTTTTGATATAATTTTTAGTAGGAATAAGAGTAGAAGGTGAATTTATGAATAACAATGAAAATCAACAACAAGTAAATAATACAGTACAGCCTACAAATGTAGTTCCTCAAAGCCAACCAGTGAATAGCACTATACAAACACAAAGTCAGGTTGCTAATACTCCATCTGGAATGCCTACAACACCACCAGTTGAGGTAAATAATAATGTTACTGAGGTACCAACTGGAAATGAGGAAATAACTGTCGTAAATACTGAGAAAAAGAGAACAAGTAGTATAGTTATGATTATATTAGTTGCTATTTTAATTGCATTTGTATTTAATATAGATAAAGTAATTGAATATTATGATAACTATATGTCTACTGGTAGTCTTACTTCAAAAAATACGAATGAGACTACAAATAATTTAGTTAATGGGTATATATTAATTGGAGATAGTACAAGTAGTATAGAAATTGATAAAATTAAATTTTATAATTTTAAGAAAAAAGAAGACGAGTCTTCAATAATATTCAATTATGAATCAAGTTCTAAATATGATAATCCTTCTACGTTAAATATATATATTGAATTTTATAATTCTGAAAAAGAAATAATAAATAAAGAATTATTTAATGTAGCAAGTGGAATTGAAAAAGATGTTGTTAGAACAATGAGTTTGAATGTCCCAAGTGAAGTTTTACAGAATGCACAATATGCACTTGTAAAAAAATATACAAATAGTGAAATGAATAGTACTCAAACATTGACTTGCAAATACAATGCTAACGAAGATGAACAAGTATTGAATTATAATATAGTATATAGTTTTAAGAATAATGAACTTGTGAGTTACATAGTAAATAAGCAAATTCTTAATTATAGTGAAGATAGTTCTAGTTATAAAAGATTAAATTTAGAATATAATATGGTTTCACAAAAAATAAATGCAGCATTTGAAGCAGGAAATTTAAACTATACAGTTAATTTAGAAGAAAACATAAATGATTTTACTCCTTTATATGAAAAAGGGACATTGATTACTATAATAAAAAATAAAGAAAAATTAAAGGAATGGGTTTGTGAATAATGGACAATTTATTAATAGGGGATTTTGAAGGTCCACTTGATTTACTTCTTCATTTGATAAAAAAATCTAAAATGGAAATATTTGATGTTAATATTTCTGATATTACTAATCAATATTTAAAATATATTGAAGATATGACTGAAATGAATTTAGATATAGCTAGTGAATATTTAGTTATGGCAGCAGAATTAATAGAAATCAAAAGTAGAAAATTATTACCAATCAAAGATGAAGAAACAATCGAAGAAGAAGAAAATCCAGAAGAAGTATTAAAGAAGAGATTAATAGAATATAAAAAATATAAAGAAAGCACAGAAATATTTAGAAGTCTTGAAGAAAATAGATCAAATTATTATACAAAAGCACCTGAATCACTAAAAAATTATTCTAAAGAAGTTTTAGAAAATGATGGGACAGTAAGTGTTGAAAACTTAATTGAAGCATTTCAAAGATTACTTGAAAGACAAGAATATAATAAACCAGTTAATACAAAAATTGCTAGAAAAGAGTTGTCAGTAAAAGAAAGAGTTGTTAAAATAAGAGAGATACTTAAAGAAAAGAAGAAAGTTAATTTTGTAGAATTATTTGATGATTTTAGTAAACCTTATGTAGTAGTTACATTCTTATCAGTTTTAGAAATGGCTAAAAATAGGGAAATTACTCTAAAACAAGATAATAATTTTTCAGATATTTATTTAGAAAGAGTTGATTAAAGTGAACCATAAAGCAGTACTAGAAGGTATCCTATTTATAGTTGGAGATGAAGGAACTACTATAAAAGAGATGGCAAGTATACTTGATATAAGTGAAGAAGATGTTAAAAACACTTTACTTGAATTAAAAAAAGACTATGAAAAAGAAGATAGGGGACTTAGAATCTCATATCTAGGAAATACATTCAAACTAACTACAAAAGAAGAGCATAAAAATTACTATGAAAAATTAGTAACTGAATCAAAAACTACAAATTTGTCTAATGCAGCACTAGAAGTTCTTGCAGTAATAGCTTATAATGAACCTATAACAAGACTTAAAATTGATGAAATAAGGGGAGTTAATTCTTCTCAAATAGTTAGAAGATTACTTGCAAGAGGATTTATAAAAATATGTGGTAAAGAAGATACGATTGGTAAACCAAATTTATATAAAACTACAAATGAATTTTTAGATTATTTTGGCCTTTCATCAAAAGAAGACTTACCTGAACTTATAGTACAGGAAATGAAAGAAAATGATGAAGGAGACTTATATGATTCAACATATAAAGAGACTATATAATTATAGTCTCTTTTGTAATATTTGTAATGATTCTTCATATGTCGACTCATCTAAATTATTTAAACATTCTTCTGTGTCATTGTATATATAATAATCATTTCCAAGAGCATATCTATAAAACTCTTCAAGATTATCTGGTAAAAATCTAAATAGATTTTCTTTGTTTTGACAAGCACATGACATTGGATGTTCAAATCCAAGTTTAAATTTCATCCAGTCAGTGTTATAAATGAATGATAAAGCAAATAATGCAAACTGTTTCGATGAGTGCAAGTATGCTGGATGATAACCTACATTTGCATTAGTTGTTCCTTTAAATACACCACTATCTAAGTCTACTATTTTTACATCATCATCTTTAATTAAAAAATTCCCGCCATGTATGTCATAAAATGCAAATTGTTGTCTTTTTAAAAACTCTAGAGTTTCATAAAGCTTTAATACTATCTTTTTTCTAACTTCGAAAGGATAATCTTTATTTTTAGAAAAAATCGTATCAGAAACTATCTTATCTAATGAAGTATAATCACTATAATAAATCATACCATAACCTAGAAAAGATTTTCTATCATGAAGCAAAAATTCAGGTATTACAATATTAGGGTGAGACAATTCTTCTAGTCTTTTTATTATCTGTTCTCTGTCGTCTTTTAAAAAATCACTTTTAATAAATTTAAGTAAATATTTTTCATTATGAAACATAGTTGATTCTTCACCTGTTCCATATAGGCAAGGAGAGTAATCAGACATAAATTTTTTGGTTACTAATTTGTTTTCCATTTCTACCTCAATCTTAAAATATGTCTTGCATATTCAACTTTTTCTTCATCAAATGAATCTATATCTTCTTCAATATCAATTATTGTATCCGTGCCATTATCAAACGTAAATACTTTTTTAATAATTTCTGCTTGATTTTTATTTAATGATTTTAGCAATTTATTGACTTCTGAATCATTTGGAAAATTATATTCAATATTTGGATTATTAAATAATAATGCAAGTGAAATTATAGCTTGTCTCATATTTGTAATAGCTTTCCTTGCATTTTTACTATAACTAGATATATGTTCATATGGAATAGACCCATCTAAATCTATTATTTTAATTCCTTTATCATTCACAAGTATATTTTCAGAGTGTAAATCAATAAATGAAATACCATTTCTTTCTAAATAATCAATGACTCTACAAAGCATTTTAATACATTCTTTTCTTATTTCAAATGGAATATAATTGTGCCTTAAATATTCAAGCATTACTGTATAATTATGTTGGTAATCCATTTCATAGCCACAAAAATCACCTTTTTTATTTAATAAACCATAATTTGGAAATACACAAAAAGGATTTGAAAATTCACTTAGTAATTCTATTGTTTCTTTTCTTTTAGAAGTAATTTTATCACCATTTAATATTTTAAATAGTTCACTTCCTTTTATAAAAATTCTACTTTCTGAATGATGTGAGTCTGTAAGTTCTCTAGTTCCTTTTAAATTAAATGTTTTATATTCCATAATAAACCCCTTAAAATCGTGCTATATTATATCAAAAAGTATCTTTAAAGTCAAACTAATGTATGTTAAAATATAATAGGAGAAAATATGATAGAACTAAAAGGAATAAGCAAAACTTATAAATCTAAAAAAGGCATAATAACAGAAGCACTAAAAGACATTAACATAGAATTTGAAAATAAAGGCCTTGTTTTTATCGTAGGAAAAAGTGGTAGCGGTAAAAGTACTCTTTTAAATTTGCTTGGTGGGCTTGATAGCCCTGATAGTGGCGAAATATTATTTAATAAAAAAAATATTTGTAAGTTTAGTTCTAAAGAATTAGATGCATATAGAAATTCTTATGTTGGTTTTGTATTTCAAGAGTTTAATTTACTTGAAGAATTTGATGTGAGAGAAAATATTGATATTGCTTTAAAACTTCAAAAAAAGTTTAATGATAATAAAATACATGAAATATTAAAGAAAGTTGATTTAGAAAATCTAGAAAGCAGAAACATAAATGAACTATCTGGTGGTCAAAAACAAAGAGTATCAATTGCAAGAGCACTTATAAAGGATCCTAAACTTATTCTTGCAGATGAACCAACAGGGAATCTGGATAGAAAATCAAGTGATCAAATATTTGAACTATTAAAAGATATTTCTAAAAATGAACTTGTTATTATTGTTTCACATGATATAGAATCTGCAAATACTTATGCTGATAGAATAATAAGAATAGAAGATGGAGAAATAATTAGTGATTCAAAACCAAAAATAAAAGATAAAATTGATGATAAAATTTCTTTTAAATCATCTAAAATGCCAAACAAGTACCTTTTAAAAATGGCTTATTCATATATTATGAGTAAACCATTTAGATTAATTATGACAATCCTCTTAACTATGATTAGTTTATCATTTATGGCATTTGCAATTAATGTTTATTTATTTGACAATACTTCTATTTTAGTAAATACAATGGAAGATAATAATAACTATAGACTTAATATCATACATAGGGAATATGAATTTAATGAAAATGGAGAAAGAAAAGAAAAATCTTTAGCATTTGATGACAGTGATTATGATTATCTTGAGAATCTTAGTAATTCAAAAGTTAATAAAGAATATTATTTAAGCGAAAATGGAGATAGTTTAACATTTTATTTTGGAGAGATAACAAGTGAATATGAAGATAATGATGCTTTCGTATCAGTTCCAAGTAACTTTAGATTTATAGAAATAAAAGATAATAGAATTATTAATAATATAATAGGTAATTATCCAACTGAATCTGATCAAATAGTAGTTCATAAATATTTTGCAGACTTTATGATTAATTTTGGAATAAAAGATGAAAATAATGAATTATACTTTCCAAAAGATTATAACGAAATAGTAAATTCAAATAATAGAGTAAAACTATCAAATCATTTAGTAAAAATAGTTGGAATAGTAGATGATGATAAAAAACTATATAATAGAGCAATTGAAACGGGCAACTTTTGGAATGAGGGATTAAAGAGATTCTACAATGATAACTATTCTTCTAAGGCATCACTAATTTATGTAAACCAAAGTTTTATTAATGATATTAAACTATTAAATGATATAAATATCAATAATATAAAAATTAGTTATTTAAACAATACTTCAAGGAGTGAAGTTAGACTATTAGAAACTAATATTGAATATATTGACTTAGATGGAAACATTAAAAAAACTAGTAGTATTAATTCTAATGATGTTATTATATCAATAAATACATTAAGAAATTATTTTAATGCTAATATCT
>CAMKNB010000030.1 GCA_946414095.1 uncultured Mycoplasmatota bacterium | reverse complement strand
CATATAAAGCAGATAAAACTAATAAACCAGGTTACCCAAATAACTTTGATGAGGAAGCTTCTTTACAACGTTTATTAAGAGCAAATGGAATTTATAGGAGATCAGATTTTGATGATTTTAATTCATTTTATGTATTTCCTAGAAATGATCCATTTAAAATGTTTGGCACTACTAGAGAATATGTATTTATAACAAAACCAGATCTTCATATTTTTGGTAAAGAAAATAGTAATTATAATACAGGAAAAGCAGAAAATATTAAAGATACATCTGTTTTAAATCCTAGTTTAGATTTAGTACCATTTTTTAAAGACTTACATCAAAGAGGTTATAAGGATACAGTTTTAAAAAGCTTGTGTTATTCTGCCGATCCTTCTAATCCTTTTGTTAATATATTATCTAATTATAAAACAGCAGTACTTGATTTATCCGATATTTCTGTAAATAGTGAAGAAACAGCTGCTAATATATATAATACAAGAATGTATTATAGAAAACCATCTGATTCTGAAGATGAAGTTTATGATTTTAATATGGAATTTAAAGATAATAAATATTTAGATTGTTATCTTTGGTTTAAAGCATATGATATTTATGAAAGATTAAAATATCAAGGTAAAGTATATCCAACTGATACTAATTATATTCAGCATAAAATATTATCTGATCAAATGACTGTATTTAAATTTATAGTGGCTGATGATAATGAAACAATTTTACATTGGACTTGTTTATGGGGGTGCTATCCTACAGCAGTACCAAGAGCTACATTTTCCGATTTACCTACAGATGGTCAATTAAAATTTACAGTAAACTGGAGAGCCACATTCCAATCTGATATGGATCCACTCATAATAGAACATTTTAATTTATTATGCAATTTATATATAGATAATAATGCTAACAGTATTACTCCTTTGCCTATATATGATAATGATCCAGCTGTACTTAAAGTTACAGGAGAAAAAGCAGTAATCCCTTATATAATTCCTGCATATAATATGAAAAATACTAATATAGATGGTCATAAAATGTACATATTAAAATGGATGATAAAAACTGATGAATTAAATAAATCATCAAGTGTTGGAAAAATTAAAAATAATAATAATGCAACAAAACTTACAACTGAAGAATCAAGAATTCGTGAACAAATGAAAAATCGTAGAGGAACGAATTAATAAGGAGGAGTTTTTTAAATGGCAGATTCTTTAAATAATATAAACCCTATAGATCTTTATGACCCTAAAGACTCCCTTATAATGAAACAGGAAACAGAAACACCGTTGACTGCTAATATATACGAGATAGCAAGATTTGTAGATTCTTTAAAAGCAAAGTACGCAGAAATTCCAGAAGATGCATTAACTATGGGTATATATGGTTATATGTCTGAAATTGGAATAAATATTTTAGAAAATACTGCAGTAATGAGTGCAGAGTATTCTAATGAAGCTATACCTACTCAAGCAAAATTTGAAAAAAATATTATATGTCATGCGTTAAGTTTAGGAATAAATAAAATAAGAGCTACCCCTTCAGAAATGGTAGTTTATATTGGAATTCCTGAAGATAAATTGATTAGTAATTTAAGTTATCATGAAATACATGGTGAAAAAGTATTTATTTTAGATAAAGAATTCGTAATTAATATAGGTAAAGAAACTGCAAATTATTCTTATAAATTAGATTATGATATTTTAATTAAACAAAATGAACTTAGTACTGGTGAATTTACTTATACCGCAACATATTTGTTAGATAATGATAATGAAATATCTACTATAAGAAATCCATATCTTCCTACTATAGGTGTAACTAAAATAAGTAATACTAATATGCTATTACTTACAGTAACCATTAAACAAATTCAACATTATGAAATTTATAAGAAAATATTGGTTACTAATCCATTAGAAACTAAATCTATGACATTTACATTTTCAGATCAATTAGCATTCTTTTATGTAGACGTAATAGAAAATGGTGTATTACATCATTTGCAATGTTTATATGATGGCCTTTATAATACGGATACCGGTAAAGAATACTGCAATTATTCATATATAAATGCTAATACTATAAGAATAGTATTTAATAGAGATTCTTATCAACCTAGACAAAATGCAGAAGTAACTATTCATTATTATACTACTAAAGGTAGTGAATGTAATTTTGATTATAATGCTACAACTATTCAAGATTTATATTCATCTAGATTTGATTATAACGATATTTATATGATGATAATGCCATTAAGTAACTCTGATTATGGTACTGATAGAAAAACAATTGAAGAATTGAAAGCTATTATACCTAAACAGATGCTTATGCGTAATAGCATTTCTACATATACAGATTTAAATAATTATTTTAATAGTCTTAACAATGATAGAATACGATTATATTTCTTACAGAAAGTACATAATCAAATTGAGAGATTATTTTTTGGATATATATTAATTAAAGATGAAAATAATCATATAATGCCTACTAATACAGTAGATATAGATCTTACTAGAGAAACATTTGGAAATATTAATAGTCAAAATTATATTATTGAACCTGGTACGCCTTTTTTAATTAGTAATAAAAACGAAAATGCTAAAGGTGTAAATGATATACCATCGTTTGTAACAAATCCAACAGATGACACAGATATTGATCAAAAAAAACAATGGATGCTTGAAAAAGAAAATAATGGATTTTTGTATATGAATCCATTTTTGATTACAGTAAACAAAAATCCGTTTATGGTTAATTATTATATGACTATTCTTGATTATGCTAAAACTGTAAATTTTGAATATATTAATACTCAAGCAGAATTACAATTTATAGTTACAAGTAGTGGTACCAATCCCGTTTCAGTTTCTAAACCATTATTTCAAGGAAATTCAATAGATAATAGTTTATATACTATTTCAGTAACATTAATTCAAAATATTACTGCAGATTATGGTATGATAGTATTAGATAGTCAAGATCCTACTCAAATAATAAAAAATAATATGAGGGTATTAGGTGTTATTTATGTAAACGGAACTCCAGTTAGATGGTGTGAAGCTTCTATTACTGGAGCAGACTATGATGATACTGAATTTATTTATACATATAAATTTTATTTAACTACTAATAACGTTATTAATTCTAATAATAGAATAACTATAACTAGTGGATTAAAAAATGTTGGCTCTAATACAGAATATCAAACAACATTGCCACATAATGTACAATTTAAATTATTTATTTTGGGAAAATTTGACGAAGAATATGGAACTGGAAAAACAGAAAATGATGATATTAAAAAATTAGTTCCTAATTTAGACGGATATACATTATGTAATGTATATGAGCTTGATAGTGGGCTTGACATGTTTATAGATTATACCAATATAGCAGAATCGTATGTAGAATTATCCGAAGACGATGATACTGGAGATATGGTATTTCATATTAGAAGAGTTCCATTAGTTCGTTATTCGTATTTAGAAAATAATACCAGAGTAAATAATTTCTTAAGAATATTAGACTATAGAAGATTATATATACAAACTGCTTTGATAATATTAGAAGATTCTTTTGGTGTTGATTTTAAATTCTTTAATACATATGGACCATCTAAAATGTATAATGTTAGATCTAATAAAGAAAATAGTGTACCGTTGGATAGGGTTAATATTAGTTTAAGATTCGAAATGCAATTACAAACAGCTTCTGATGTATATATTAAAGATGATATAATAAATTATATTAAAGAATATATGGAAAATATTAACTATTTAACCGACTTACATTTACCAAATTTAACTACTGCTGTTAAAAATAAATTCTATAAACAATTGGTATATTTTAAATTTGTAGAATTAAATGATTATGTAAAGAAACCTCCAGTATCCAATGAAGGATATTTATATCAAAGTATTTATAAAAATACAGATGATGATGATTATTTATTCTCATATACTGTTCCGGAATTTATTTGTGTAAATATAGTTAAAAATGAAGAAGGTTTAGATAGTCCTGATATTACTATAGATATAATAGATTAAGGAGAATTTATTATGAGTAAATCATATAATGAAGGATATAAGCAAGGATTTAAAGATGTTATTAAAGTAATCTTTGAAGAAGTTGGAGAACAAGATTATGCTAAAGGTGATGGTAAAATGACTAGACGGCATTTACCTGAAGTTAAAAAAATACCAAAACAAAAATCTAATTATAAACCTAAATGGGGGTAATATAAAATACCGAGTACTCTATATAGAGTACTCGGTAATATATTAACTCATTTTAAATTTATCTATATCTATATTTTTAATATTTGGAGATGTTTTGCTTAATTTTTTATAAGATTCTTGAATTGTTGAAGCATTACTAATTATAGATCCTAAATTATTTAAAGTTATTCCATGTTTTGCAATATCAGTTATATTACTTGCACTTCGTAATAATCTAGATACTTCAGAGTCCATATCTACTTTTTGTTTTTTACCATCATCACCTGTAGAATCAGATACTTTAGCCAAATCTAATTGTGTAGATATAGTAAATTTATCTCCAGCTCTCATAAAGAAATCTTGTTTTTTAATTAGTATAAATACCCCATCTATATTACTATGGGCATCGTAATTTTTAATTACATATCTTTTATTAATAGTGAATACAGTGGTATCTAATCCAGTTTTTGTAATTGATAAAAGATTACTATAAGTAGCTATTTTAGATTTAATATTTTTAAGCATATTAGCATTATCATTACTTACTCTTACTATTTTTTTACCAGTAGAAGTATCAGAACTTGTACCCAAATTTAAATCTACACCAAAACTAGAAATACCAAGCATTCCAATATGTGTTATATCTTTTACCGCATTAATATCTTTTTGAAGATCTGGTAATGAATTTATATTGAAGTCTAAGGATTTAATTTTATTTTCTATAGTTTTAGCAGAAGATACAATTCTATCTAATGATTTTTTAGCTTCGGTACCTATGTTTTCAATACTTAACCAAGTATCTTTATATAATGATCCGATATTTTTAACTCTTTGATCTATAGTTTTAGCATATGGTTGAATTTTATCTATAGATTTATTTGCTATATTTGTAAATTCTTTATATTGTCCCATGATACCTATAATAGGGATTGCGGTTGTTTGTTTTTGATCAATTGTTATTGGATTTCCTTCATCGTCTAAATCAATAGACCAAGAACCATCTGATTCTTCATGTCCAAATGTACCATTTACTTCAGTGATTGTTTTACCCCTACTATTTTCATCAGTTCCTATATATGCTTCTGCTTTATCTATATCCGTACTTAAATCTTGTGATAGACTATAAAATGGATTAGCAACATACGAAACCGATTCGCCTTCATTACCAAATTCATCAGTATCTTTACCATCACCATGCATTATACTGCCATTATAATAACTTCCTTCACATACATCGTATGCTTGATATATTACTGATAATGCATCGTGCATAGAAGATAATATTTGTTGAGATTTACTGATTTTTTCAGTTATAACTGTTTGAATGTTATCTCTATTTTGGTTAGCTTTTTCTTTAAGCCTATCAGTTCTTTTATTTAATTCATTTGCATTTTTACCCATACATGTTGCATCCACACAATTTACTACTCCTGGTAAATTTGTGGTTTGACATAAAATATCATTAAATGAAACAGTTATATCTTTAAATTGATTTAATGAATTTTGTAAATTATTATTACAATTATTAATATTATTTTTTGCAGTTCTTAAATTAGCTTGCATTAAATTGATTTCTTCTAAAGTAATAATATATGTTCTTGTTGGTTCTCCACCTTCACTGGCTGGAGGTATTTCATTATAATATTTATTTATATCAGATAATTCTCCAATTATACTAATAGCTTTATCTATAGTTGCTATAGTATAATTATTTCTTCCAATACCTTCATTATTTGTACTAAAATATTCTTTATTTTCTCTACCTTTTATAATAAGATTTAACATAGATACCGATAAACTCATATCACATTTAAAATCTGTTATATCGCTTGGCATTTTTTGAATATCTTTAATAGTAGATTTAACTGCTCCTGTAATAGTATTAGTTAATTTATTAATATTTTTTATTGCATCATTTACAGAATCTAACATTGGTTTTATATTATATTTAGACGGATCAATTATTGCATCTAAACTATTAAATCTTTTTTGAGTATCATTATCTTTTGTATAATAACTATCTTTAACATGGATATCGATATAATAACATTTATTAGTATTATCTTCTATCATTCCAGGTCTAGCAGAAGCAGGATCTGTGATACTTCTTATATTAAACAAACAAGTATCATATTTTTCTCCTTTTTTAGCAACAGGTTTACCTGAACTACTAATTAAATAAACACATTTAGGTTCTATATAGAATCTATAACTTGTGTCATAGAATACTTTAATTTTATTAAAGTATTCTACAGTTTTCATTAAAGAATCTTTTGGTGGAACTATTAATTGATCAATTTTTTCATTATAATTAAATGGCTCAATCAATAGTGGTACACCTTGTAAAAAAGATCCTACTGAATTTATCATAGTGGAATCTCTTATAGTTGTATTAGAAGTTTGCTTATTCATTTCTATACATTCAGTATACATTAATCCCAATGAATAAGTTTGTAATACTCCTTTACTATCTGATTTAGTTGTTTGATCTTTATTTGTTTCTGGATAATCAAGCTCTTTATTATAATTTAAATCTGTATCTATAAAATAACTCATTTTTCCAGAATAAGGAGTATCTACTTTTGTACCATCATCTTCAGATATCTTACTTATTTTTAAATCTATAAATGCTGTTTTAGCATTTTTAATTATTTTATCAAAATTCTTTTTTTCTATTGTTATAGTAGCATATAATATAGGCATTATTGTTTCTTCATAATCATTAATAATACCTAAACTATTTATATTAATTGCCGGTATATCGAATGATTCATCTTTATTACTTTTATCTTTATTATACCATTTCATTGATATATCATAAGTATATTCCATAATAAATCATCACCTTTCAAAAAAAAAATAAATAGGAGTATTAAATATATACTCCTATTACAATTCATCTAAATATATAGGACATTTTTCAAAATAGTTGTTATTAATATAATGAACAGCTTCTTTATCTTCTAGTTTATTTAAAAAACTAGTTTCAGAATACTCTGGTAATAATTTATATAAACTATACTGATATCCTAAATCTATACCTTTAAATCTATTAATTATACTTTCTACAGATGGTTTATTTTTAATTTTATTTTTTATTAAATAATTATTATATACTTCACCAATAACTTCGTAATCTTGTTCATATCCTATAGGTATACTATTAGATATTCGTAGTGCTGTTTTGTAATTCATACCCATACTTAAAACACTTAACTTAGGTAGTCCTAAGACACTCATTATAAAACTTAAAGTATTTTGATTAAAATGATTATGTAATACTACATCTTTAACTTCATATAAATATGCATCTAATGCATTATTACAATTATACGAATAAGTAGTATCTTCTTGCATTTTAATACTATTTGATTTATTTATAACTTTTACACTTTTACTAAATAAAGGTAACTGATACATATATTGTGAATTAGAAATTACTAAAGATGGAGCAATTCCTATTAATTTTCTTTGTATAATATCATGCATAATAACTGCAGATTCTACTGTACCTTCTCTAAAATATATATTAGGAAGATATGGAACTAATTTCCTTAATAATTCCATATTAGATTTTACTACAGAATTTATTTTACCATTACTTTTAATTCTATTTTTATAAAAAGTATTATATTCAGGGATAAATTGAGTTATATTTTTTGAACTTTTATCTCCGTAAACTAATACTATATTTGCATAAACATTTAGCTTTTTAAAAAAATGTCTTAAGTGTGCACAATAATTTATAATAATTGCACATATACAAAAATAATTATCTATTTTTACATATCTATGAATTGTTATAAGTATTTGATATAAATCTATATATACATTTATTATTTCACTAGGATTATTATAGTATTCTTTATGAATGAGTTTAGATAAAGTATTATATTTAATAAATTGCCAATATAATACTTTATCTATAGCAACTCTTTCGTCATATTTTACATCAGCCATTTGAATGTCTCCAACGTTTATGACCTTTCCAATACTTTATAACTTCACTAAGTGCATTTGCACAGTCATCACACATTCCACTGAACATAAATTTTGTTGGTCCATTTATACTTCTTCCACATACTGAACAATGATGTGGTAACCATTCTGCTTTATTCATTCGTTCTATACATTTTCTACAAAATGGAGCTCTTTGTTCTTTGGGATCACATGTATCTTCTCTTCCACAAATAAGACATTTGAAATACCATATAGAAACTTTTGGTGGATCATAATCTTGTAAACAATATTCATGAGTACATCTACCACTATTATCTATATATTTACATTTAAATCCACATTCAGTACCTTCTTTATGTCTACACATTTCGAATTGTTCATATGGTTTATCATCGGGTGTATCACCTTTAACTTCATTAGAATTCTTACTTTGATTTGGTGATTTAATATCTGAAGCAGAAAATCCACTTTTACTTAAAACGTCTATTATAGACATATTTTATCATCTCCTTCAACTAAGAATTTCTTTAGGATCCAAATACTTACCAGACTTTTTTAAATGTTGAGGTTTATCGTAAGTTTTGATAGCATCTTTAAAATCATCTCTTTCAGATAATGTTTTTAAGATTTCTTCAGTTTTACCATAACCTAATTTAATTAATGTATTGGTTAAATTATGTGGTCCTTCATCTGTTAAAAAACTAACACCTCTTAAGGCTTGTTCTTTATTTATATCTATAACCCATTTTCTTAATTCTAATTTTTCTTCATGGTCACCCCATGCTATACTTCTTAATAAAATTACAGAATTTCCTCTAGAATCAATAACTTCATCAATATCTCCTACTTTATAAGAAAAATCTTTTGTATCATTAGAATTCTTTTTAAACATAAAAAATCCCCCTTTAAAATATTTTTATTTAATTGTATTTAATATATAAATATAATTAAAAATAAAATTTATATTAAGAGAGTAGGGTTATAAACCCTACTCTCTATTTTAATTATAATTTAAATGTTTAAATGATAATTCCTAACTCATTTCCAGTAGGAATAATATTATTTTCCAGAGCAAGTTTCTTAATCGTTTCCTGATTGTATCTGGTTACATTCAGGAGATATTTAGTATTATTTGCATAGAATCCACTAAAATTAGTTGCAAACGGATTCATAATATTTCTTACTACAGATACTTCATACTGATAATAATCATTACCAGATTTTTCTCCATAGATCTTGGCTAACCATCTGGTTAAATCGATAACTAATACACCATAAGTATAAGGTTTATTTACACTAAACCCACCAAACTGATTTCTAATAGTAGTTTCAGAATAAATTTTATTCCAAATTACATTACCCTTGTCGTCAAATAATTTATCAAATGTTACATAATGACGGAAAGGAATAAAATCCTTAAATACTTTCTTTGCATCTTCAGTTAAAGTCAAAGAATGTCTATTAGGATTATATGCACTGTTTACAATATCAATAATTGAACCATGTGCCTTATTGATAACATTGGACGGAATAACAGCTTTAAATTTATCACTATCATCCGCAATAGGATTATCTTGGAAGAATAATGTGCATACTACACTATTATTATCCAGTGTAATTTTGCATCCAACATAATCGTCAGTCATCAATTTAAAGAACTTATTTACTTCCCTACCCAGTGAGAATGAATCAATCATTAAGGATTCAATATTAGAATCCAATTCCTGTGGTTCAATCTCATAAGAAAAATCACTCATACCGAGCTTTTTCTTTTCAACGTCTGTTACAGCATTTTCCATAACATTTTTCCTCCTTAAATTTAAATATTTTGCAAAATATTTATTAAAGCAATTGAATAATGCCTTACTCAATTGTTTTAACCATTATAAAAAATGATAACAGAGAAACTCTGTTCATAGATATATTATATAATTATTTATATATTTATCCACTTAAGAATTTTTCCATTTCATCATTATTAAAAGCATCATTTAAAGCTTTCATAGAAATGTCTACTTTATTATAAATTAATATAAATAATTCTCCAGTTATAGAATTTCTAATTAGAGAAAAATCCATATTAATCATATTCAGATTGATATCATACCAATATCTTAATATTAATAAGTCTTTGCATGAATGTCCTATAATACATTCTAATTGTTCTAATTCTAAATCATCCACCATTACTAATCCATATTTATTATCAGGTTCTGCATTAGTAATAGTGTTTAATGTAGTAGATTCTATTAATAATCCAAAATCTATTCCTTCAAATATACCTCTATGTTTTATTAAATTTTTAACAGATTTATATTCTATATATTTTGAATTATATTTTTCTTTTATTATTTTGCTACTTTTTTTAAGTACTTTATAATATATATCATTATATATGCCTAATAACGATATATAATTGTCAATTGTTGTATCTAAATAAATAGCAACTTTTAATTCATATTTATTTTTATAGCTTAATATTTCATCAAGCTCTTGAGAAAACAACCAATTTTCTGTATCTATATCGCAAAAATAATTATCACTATTTTCGGAAAATGAATCAGATAATCTTAATTTAATACATCCAGGAGTTGTATCGTCCGAATAATTATTAATATCATTTAATTGATTTGGTTTATATATAAACACCAAATCATCTGTAATTAAATCTTTATCTCGTAATAATACTGAAGATATAATATATCCAATTGGTGATAATAGTTTAAAATTATTATAAATATAATTTTTATGTAATAATTTAAAGTTATTATCATTATTATATTTAACTCTAACTGTATTTATATAAATATTATATATAGTTATTATATCATTATTATTAAAATACTTTTCTCCAATATACACATTTCAATCTCCTTCTTTAGAACAAAAAGCTGATAATATATTTGTATAAAAGTCATTATAATCTGTTGGAGTATATTTAGCTTTATTAGCAACTTGATTAAATAATGTTTCTAATTTAGGCAATATAGATGATGGTGCTGTAACTAATGCACATTGCTTATTATTAAATTTAAATAAAGGTTTAGTAAAAACATCTAATGCTGCTATACCTTTATATCCTTTGCATGATAAATTATATACATGCTCATCTTTATACTTAATATAAATTCTATTAAGTATAAAAGTCATACAAATACTATTAACTATAATTTCATTAGTTTTATATGTTTCTATAATTAATCCGTTAGAACAATCATATTCCCATTTTATTTCATTTTTTATAGTTTTAGAAAGTAATTCAGATAATAATTTATCCAAATATTTCATATGGTCTTTATTTTCAATATCAAACAAATAATACCATCTCATTTTTGTATGTTCCTTTCAAAAAATTTGTACAGACTGAATATTCAGTCTGTACATAAATATTCATTATTATAATATCTATTTAAATATATTTTTTAAATCTTTAAATGTAAGAATCTTTTTAATCGTTTCATATAAGTAAAACATTGTTGAACTTTTAATAGTTATTCTTTCATTATTAAATGGACTATTTTGGTATGTTTTAAGAATATCAAAATTAGGATCTTTTTTAAGAACTATAGGTGTATATTTTTTAATATCATTTATTATTTTAGATCTTGATTTATAGAATTCTTTAATTTTAGTATTATTAGTTTTAGAATCATGTATCTTATCTTCTAATATAATATTAAGATACCATAATTTACATAAACAATATTTCATTCCAACTATGTTTATATTAGTTTCATATAATTTAAGAGCTAAATGGGTTCTAGAATATTCACCTTCAAAATCAATATTTTTACCTTTATTGATTAAAAGATTTCCATCTTTATCAAATTCTATTGGAAATTCATTTGTAGTAGATTCAGATAATCCAGTTACTTTATTATATTTCATTCTTAATAAATAAAGCACTTTTAAATTATGATCTCTATCTTCCGTATTATTTATATAATTTTTAACAGTACCATCATAAATTTTATAGATATGGTTAATAGATGATTTAAGATAAGGCCACATCACGCAATAATTAAATATTGTATGTAAAAATAATTTAAATCCGCCTTTATTATCGATATCTAATTTATATTTAGATCCAATATTTGGTAAATGATCTGAATTAGACATATTTTCAAATCTATCCATTATATTAGAATCACCATTAAATTCATTTGAATTATCCCAACACCCAGGAATTACAAATACATCTATTGAATTATCAATATATACTTCTAGACTATTTTTCCAATGACTTATTATAGGATATTCATGCTCATCGTCTATACTTATTTCTGTAAATTTACTAAATTCTTTATCTTTAGAGAATAAAAATTTAATATAATTATTATTTTTCTTAATTGCCATTATATATAAAAATGGAGCCACTTTTATTTCTATATCATCCAAAACTGAATCTGTATTAACTGGATCTATATTTGTAATATCATAAAATACATATTTCTTTAAAACATTTTCTATTTGGTCTCTAGCCATTTCAGAAGCTTTATCTATATTTTCTTCAGTAGGTCTAATCGCAGGATTCCACCCAAATGCTATAAGATTATTTGTAAATATATCTATATGAACTTTATCTTTTTTAGAAATAGCATCCTGAAGTTTTTCATAAAAATCCACTATAGAATTTTTCCAGAATTCTGTAAGTTTAATATAATCTTCATTAGATCCTACCATTAATTTAAAATAAGCATTTTGCCATTTTTTAGCTTCTGCTTTCTGATTGATATCACTCACATGTTCTTTAATAAAATTATATTCTAATGCTGGAAATATAACTCTAGAATCATCCCAAAGATTTTCAGATTTTAATTCAGATTCTATTATACTATGAATTTCTTTTCTATTCATATTAATATCAAATAAAGAATTATTTTCTTGAATATTTGTTAAAAAATAATTTCTATTTACATTTTTAATGTAGTCTGGATTTATTGCCATTTCTCTTGCAATAAAAAGATTATCTAATGGATCAATAATAATCTTAGGATCTGGAGGAATATATGATTTATACAATTCATCATAAATTGGTTCTGGTTTTGAATATAATTTATGGAGAATTTCCTCATATCTATCTTTATTATTTTTTCCAAATATAGCTATAGATTTATCATCAGAATCATGCCTAAATTCATGCTCCATATTTAAAAAATTATTATAATCTTGATTTAATTCAGAAATGGTTTCATAATCACTATATAAAAGAGTAAGATTAGATGCTAATCTATATTCTTTAACTTTTTTGTCTTCAGGAGACAATTTTTCATCAGGATCTATAATATTGAATTTATATTTAGTCATTTTCTAAATCATCTCCTATCACAATATCTTCAATATTATCATAGTATTTGGTTCTACGAAGAGTTTCTTTATTTACTGCAAAATAACCAAATTCATCTGATTCTAAAATAGCCAACTTATCTGAATGATGATTTAATAATTCTAAAGCTTCATCTGATTCCACTATACGATATTTACTTGCCAAGGTTGGGTTTGTCTTATAAACAAATTTGTTTAATACAGTATAAGCTTCATTTTCAATACTAGGTTTGATTTCATCAAACTTTATTTCTTCAAAATCTTCATCCAGATAAAGTTGGTTATCTGTAAGCATATTTTTCCCAGATATAGCTTCATAAATAAACTCTCTAGGAACTTTAGTATCTAATGATTCAAATATTTTCATCCATTTAGAATTTGGATCTTTTCCTTTATATTTAAATAATCTTATTTTTTTATCACTAAGATAAGAATTAGGTAATACTTTTAAAGTATCATCTTCGTCTGTAGTAATAATTTTATCAGTAATTAAATCATTCTGTACTCCATATTTTGGTCTAACAAAAGTAGGAGACATCATTTGCATCACAAACGGATAACTATTCATTCCTATAACGGGAGATATACCCATTAATCCATCTTCATTATTAATTATATTATTCATTTCTATTCTCCTTTATAAAAAATAAAGTATATGATTATTTTGATGTTTTAGAGAGCAAAAAATAATGAGTACTATAAAAGTACTCTTAAATAATTAAATCATAATTATATAAATAATCTCTTAAATCGTTTAATACTTTTTTAGATTTAATTTGTTTAATTTTTATATTTTCATCGCATTTATTAAAATAATAATGTTGAACAAAAACAAATAATCTTAATTTACGTAATGCTTTAACTTCTATTTGTCTTATACGTTCTTTTCCACATCCAAATATTTTACCAACTTCTTCTAATGTTCTAAGTTTTGAATCACCAATACCAAATCGTAATATTATTACATTTCGTTCTCTTTCAGGTAACATATTTAATAATATATTTAATGCTTCTTTTACATCTTTTATAAATAAATATTTAGATATATAACTATTCGAATAAATATCTCCTTTGGTTTTAATTAAATCATCTAAATATATTTCATTAGTATTTTGATATATATGCTCATCATATGCATATAAACAATCAAAAATTTCATATTTAAATTTATTAAATAATTTATATGTATTAATAAAATCTAATACATTTTTCTTTGAAAATACATATTTTATATTTTTATACATTAATTCGAATTTTTTTATTATATCACTATTTTTACAAGTTTCTATTTTATTTTCTTTAACTAATTGATATACATAACCTCTTGATTTATGCTGTAATATAAACATAATATCTATAGGTGTAAAAAAATCTTTAAAATTTATTAAGTTTATGATATCATCTATTTTATCATAAACTTTTTGTTCTTCGTGTGTTAAATCCATAATAATTCTCCTTTATTTTAATTTATACCTATATATATAGTATATATTTAAAAAATAAAAGATAAGCTGGTCTAGTATAACTAGACCAGCTTATAAACATTAATAACTATGCCAATAAGGAATCTCAATCATATGTGTATGATTGAGAATCGCCATTTCATAAGGTTTAGGAGGCAACTCTCCTCTTTCCATTTCATACCATACAGCAAACAAATGAGATACGAAAATTTTTGTAGCAAATCTTGCAGCTCTACTAAGAATATGAGACTGCGGCAATTTTCCAGATTCATAAATTGCTTTCATTTTAAGACCTGCTTCAGTCTTAAATTCTTTAGTTCTAGCAATTTCTTTTGCCTGTTCTGCATAATCGCCATCTTCATTTTTCTTCATTTCATATTCTTTTCTCTTAAGATAAATTTTTCCATAGTAATCATTAGGATTACTAGAAGTTTTAATAAAAGACTGACCAATTTTCCAGAATACTACTTTCAAATTAGCATTCCAAGGACGCTTTTGTCCTTTTTCCCACTTTTTAGTAGGATCGATACCACCAAACGCCATAATTTGTCCAGCACTTCTTACTTTATTGATATCAATATATGCGATTAATGCTGCACTAATTACGGGTCCAATTCCAACAATCTTTTGTAACCAAGTAGAAATACTCTTATTAGAAGCAAAGATTCCTAAGCAGATCTTGATGTTATTTTCAAGATCTTTATAATTCTTAAGAAAATATTTTAATGTGTCATGCGGTTCAACAACAGGTTCTTCCGCTTTCTTTGCTTCATATTCCGCCTTCTTTTCAGTTAAAGCTTTTTCAATAGCTTCCCGTTTTTTCTGAATAACATCCGATAATTTATCTTTATCAATAAAAATATCAATAAATCTTTTCTCTTTATTTTCTTTATCCATACCAAGAATCTTTTTCAGTTCTTCTTTATCGATTTGATCAATAGGGATAAGTAAGAATTCTATCATTGCTTCATATTTAGCAATAGATTTTTCAATGGTATCAATTTCTTTTTTCCAATCATTATAAGGTTTATTAATAGATCTAATCTGGTTTTCTAACCGAATTCTATTTTTCTGTACAGTATAATAGAAATCGACTAAATAACGACCTTCCTGCACGGTCATTGTTTCTGCTGCTTTTTTAATGTCTTTGTCCATTTTTTCAATGGTTTTCCAAGTTTCATGATCGATGAACATATTATTGTTTTCAAACATTAATTATTCCCTCCTTTGGAATAATACAAATAAATATAATATAAATGATAAGTGTGTATATTTACACCATAGATATTATATATAATTAAAATATTATTTAAACAATTTAGTTTTATATATTTAGAATAATATATAAAATAAATAGGATACTTTTATAGTATCCTATTTATTAATTTTATATATCTAAAACATCAATAATTTTTGTATCAAAATAATCATAATATTTATAGTTTTTAGTTAACGAATAATCAACGTTTATTTTATACACTTTAATTTTATCTTTATAGTGAATATTGATTTCTGCGTATTCACACTTTTTTAAATTATGATCTAAAGCGAATAATATAAAAGTAGTATATTCGTGATGCCAATTATATTTATTATCTCTAAAAATATGAATAGTATGACCGTAATATGCACAAATAAGACTTAATAATTTATTTCCATAAATATAATCTAATAATCTTTCATCATTTTCATAAGTATATGGTTGTATTGTAATAAATCTTATTAATTCATTATTTTTAGTTTTACCATTAAAAATATTCATATGGTCAAAAAAATTACTATATTCCTCATGTTTTGTTGGATAAAAATATTTGTATTCTTTTTTACCTGTTGTAATATTACTAGTAGAGTTTATATTATAATCAATTATAAAGTTTATAAATTTATTTTTATTTTCTTTAGTATTAAATTCATATGAGCTATTATCTTTTAATTTTACTTCATATGGATAATCAAGTTTAGGTGACTTAATTATTTCTTTAAATAATTTCATAATAATATCCTCCTTATGTATAATTATTTCATACATATAATATATAATTAAAAAAGAAATTATTTAAAAATAAAATAATTATATTTATTACTCTTTTTTCTACATATAAGTAATCTTATTATATTAAAGGAGGTTATCTTAAGATGACTAGAGAAGAATTTGAATCTATTTTAGAAGAAGCTTATATAGAAGGTTATAATAATGCTATATCTGATATACAAGAAGATATCTTGGATGAAGAGGCATATGATTTAGAAGGAGACTACGATTACTATACGGAAACTAAAACTCATAATAAATTTTTGCATGCTATTGATGCAGATAAAGCTATGAAAAGTGGACGTTATCATCCAATTGAATTTTCTGATAAAAAAGATAATGAAGAAAATAAACAAACTATGAAAGCTGCATATACTTCTCCAATATTCGATAGAAATCCAATGTATGTAAGAAGAGATGATATTGGAAGAGTAAAAAATGTAAAAAGTATGGCTCATTCTAACGAAAGAAGTGTAAAACATAGTCCGTATTTAGATAGAACAAATAACTTTATAGCTACAAATAAATTAATTAAAAATATTAAAGATCCTAAAGAACGTGCAGAAAGAATTGCTAAAGCTAAAGAAACTTTAAAAAGACTTGCAGAAAAAAGAAAAGATTATAAATAAATTATTACCATAAAACTAATAAAAAATAAATATAATATTAATATAGATCACTAGAGATATATCTCTAGTGATCATATTTAATCATATTTTGATATCAGGTTCTTCTATATTTATAGGTTTATTATTACCAGGTTTACTTGAATCTTTAGGTTGCCCTGAATATTTACCATCAGATTGAAAATGATCCGGTACTCCATCATGGTCATTATCTATAATAAACCCTGCTATAAATGCTACAAAAGTAATAGCTGGAGCACTTATTA
>CAMKNB010000029.1 GCA_946414095.1 uncultured Mycoplasmatota bacterium | reverse complement strand
ATAAACTTGCTATCACTTGTTCAAAATTAGGTTTACTTTAAAAGTCAGTAGGGATTATTCCCTACTGACTAATTATCTTTATTTATTTTTATTTAGAAAACTATATTTAAAATACATACTATTATAATGAGTATTGAAATCTATTATTTTAAGGAGTAACGAATATGACTAAAATTATAGAATCAAATATAGTTGAACAGTCAAATGAAGATTTAACAGCTTATGCTATTTATACTGCTAGAAAAAGAAGTTTACCATCTTATATAGATGGATTAAAAGTTGTTCATAGAAGAATACTTTATACTTTATTTGAACATTTTCCTATGACAAAAAGAGGAATAACAATTAAAAGTGCAGCATGTGTTGGTAAAACTATGTCTATTCATCCTCATGGTGATGCTGGTATTTATAATTCATTTAATGGATTAATAAATTGGTTTGAATGTTATAGACCAATATTAATAGGTCAAGGATCTTTTGGTAATCCTTATTCTAATCTTAGTGCAGCTCCACGTTATACAGAAGTATGTATTTCGCCATATGCATTAGAATGCATTATTTCTGATTTATCTGAATCTCCTAATTCAATAGATTGGGAAAAGACATTTGATTTTACATCATTAGAACCAATATATTTTCCAGCAAGAGTACCAAATCTTCTTATTAATGGTTCATTTGGTATTGCTGTTGGTTTAAGAACTCAAATTCCATCTCATAATATTAATGAAGTTATAGATGCGACTATTAATCTTATCGATAATCCAAATTACGATGTAGTATTATTACCAGATGATTGTCAGGGATCTGATATTGTAGAAGCAGATTTTGCTGAAATATCTCATACTGGTAAAGGTAAATATAAAACTAGAGCTAAAATAAATATTACAGAAGTTCATGGAAAACCTGCATTAGAAATCACATCATTACCTAATATGGTTTTCTTTGAAACAATAGCTGAAAAAATAGAAAAAATGAAGAAGGATAATGTGCTTCCTCAAATTATAGATATATTACATGAATCTTCTATAGACTTTTCTAAGAAAGCAAAAGATAGAAAAGAAATATTTAAAGTTATGGTCATACTTAAAAAGGGTAGTGATCCTAATTATGTAAGAGACGTATTGTATTCTACAACAGAATTAGAGAAAACAACTTCTGTTAATTTTGAAGTAGTATATCATGATACACCTGTTATATGGTCTTATAAACAATATCTTTTAGAATTTATTAATATGAGAAGAAAAACTAAAATGAGAATGTTCTCATATAAACTAAAAGAAACTAAAACTAAAATGCATGAATTATGGTTATATATTTACGTATTAGAGTCTGGTAAAGTTAACCAAGTTATTAATTTGATTAGAAAACAGAAATCTGTAAATGAAGAAGATTATATAAATGCATTGATTAAATTACTACCTAAAGTAACTCCATTACAAGCAAAATTTTTATTAAGAATATCTGTAAGTAAATTATCTGAAGGATATCTTTCTCAATATAAAAAAGAATATGGAGAATTAGAACAGTTAGCAAATGAATATTATCATAAAGCAATTCATGCTGAAGATATTGATAATATAATTAAATCTGAATTAATTGAAGCTAAAAAGAAATATGGATGCCCTAGAAGAAGTAAGATTATTAAAATAAGTGAAGCAAATAATATCCCAGAAGGAATATTTAAAATTATTATAACAGAAAAAGGGTTTATCAAGAAACTAGATCAGAATGATAAAACTCTTGGGTTAAGAGATGATAAAGCATTATTTACTATAAATATAGATAATACAGATTCTTTATTATTATTTGGTAAACTTGGAAAAGTTTATAAGATACCTGTATACAAAATTCCATTCTCTGGTAAAGGTACTAATGGTGTAGATATAAGAACTGTAGTTAAAAAATATGTAGGTGAAGGTATTTGCACATTATTGCCTGAATCTAGTATTGAAATATTAGAAAAAATGTTTAAAGAAGATAATTCTGAATGTAATGTATTTATAGTTACAGAACAAGGATTATTTAAGAGAATTAAATTAAATGAGTTATATAATATTCCATTATCCGGATTAATGTATACTAAATTAAATGAAGGAGATAAAGTTGTTTCTATATTAGCAATGGATCCTTTAAATGAATTAGTTATATATGCAGGTAATAAAATTTTAAGATTACCAGGAATGAGTGCTCCATTATTAAATAGATCTACAAAGGGAAATATTGGAATGGCTACTCATAAACATTTAGTAGATGGTATTAGTTGTATATATCCAAATGCAACTGATGTTATAGCAATTACTGAATCTGGTAGAATTAATAAAGTTCCTTTATCGATTATTAGAATTGGTAAACGTGGACAAGTTGGAGATAATATTATAAAACTTAATAAAAATGATAATATATATTCCATTTATGTATGTAATGCTAATGATAGATTAAATATAATTACTCATAGAGGTGAAAAATCTATTTTAGTAAATGAATTACAGAATGGAAGTTCTATCAGTACTGGAGATAAGATATTAGATTCTTCAGGAATAATATCTATAAACATATTAAGACAATAAATAATAGAGTACCAGTAATCTGGTACTCTATTATTTTTTTTTTATTTGGGACAAGTATACGAGAGACTCCCGACCCAGTCTCTCGGTATACTTGTTTTAAGGAGTATAAAATTTATGGAAATTAACAGAAAGAAATAGGAAAAGTTGATACGGTTCCCAATTTCTTTTACTATATAGTTTTATTTTTTTATAAACAAATATCTCAACTTCTATATAATTAATATAGATAGCATATGAAAGGAGTATGTAATATGTCTAATAATACAGACTCTATTAAAACAAAATTATATCCTTTAGTTGAAAAAAATATGAGTAGTCGAATGACTGATTATAAAGTATGCTTACAAGAATTTTTATCCACAAGAAATAGATCAATATTTTCTACAATGCCATTAGATAGAATATATTATGGTGATGATGATATAAAGAAAATGTTTGCTGCAGTAGGAATAGAAATAAATGAAGCTAAGAATGCTATAGCGAATACTTATTATGGTGATAAAGCTGGATTTAATCCAAGAGCTGCAAAAGATCCAGTAACTGTTCTTATGATGTGTATTATAAGATATTTCTTTTTGAAAAAGGATGAAAAGAACACAGAATTATCTATGGTTTATCTTTGCTTTTCTGGCAAATTTTATCCATCAGTTCATTATATGTCATTTCCAAAAGTATTACCTCAAGACTATGTAATGGAATATGTTTTAAATAATATGCTTAATAATAAATATATTCTTAAAACACAAAAACATTTATTTGGTGCTATGGTTGCTACATCTAAAATGTGGTTAGCTTCATATGAAAGAAAATTTAAAGAATTCGAAGACGATGATATAGTATACTTGATTTCTCAGTTACATTCCAGAATAAGATCATTTATGATTAATATAGCTAAAGCATATTATAAAGCATATGAAAATAAAGATTATATGACTTATAATTCTGATAACGAAAATCCTGAAGAAGGGGATAAGTATCATTTAGCAAATTCAGACTCATTTAAAGCTGAAAAAAGTATTCAAAAAACAATGTCGTATATTGTATCATCTGGAGCTAATTATAATATTTGCAAATTAGCAGTAGCATCAAATAAAACAGTTAAAACTGAAGAAATTAAATCTATATTTGAATCTATACTTAATGATAGAAATAATATAGTTTTATTAAGAAGAGCTATTAGTATTTTAGTTTATACATATTTTGCTCAAGCTAAAGAAAAAGATGTTGTGAGTATGAATTTTATAGCATATTCAATTCAACCAAAACCAAACACTAAGAATCCTGATATTATAGAATTAAGAAATATGGTAGACACTTGGTTAAATCAATCTTCCGTATTATACAGAAAACGTAAACATCGGTTAGCAAGTAAAAATGATTATAATAGTGCTGTATTAAAATATTTAGCATTATGTGTATTTAATGCAAATAAATAAAATTTAATTCAATTATATATTATACCAGTGACAAGGAGAATATGTTTTATGATTATTCATGATTTGTTATTCTCCTTAATTATTACCTTTTTAAAAAGTAAACATTTCTCCTTGTCTAAGATTTTACAAATAAAGTATGGCTTAAAAATTTTTAATTAATTATGGTTTATCTCCCGAATTGTTGAAAATAATCCGCAGCCATACTTTATTTTTTTTGTATTTGAGGTGATTATAAATATGATAACCAAAAAACAACGTCAAGAAGTAGAATTCAAAATATATAAAACTTTAGATATAATAGACCCAACCGAAGCTAACTCAAATTGGTTTAAAGAAAAGTTTTCTAGAATGTCAGATAAAGAATTTGAAGAATATTTTACACAAGAGTGGCCTATTAAATTTCAAATGAAATTATTTGAAATAGAACCTAAAATGAATCAAATTCAAAAAGCATTAAAATCTATTGGTGTTCCATTATTCGAACATTTATATCAACCATATTTATATACAGATAAAAATGGTAAACCTGTTAGAACAAATTATGAAGCTATAATCGTTTATATTCCGATAAAGAAAATGAAACAGTTTATTTCTAAAAAGAATTCAATGTCTATTAATATAGATGAACGTAATTTAAAAACAGGAAGACTTATAAATAAAGATAAAAATGCTAATACATCTGATAGAGAAATGGAATGTTTAGCTGTTATGAGTTTACCAAATACTATGCGTGAGGTAGCTACTTATAGAGCAGATGCAGTTCAGGCAAAAGAAGAATTTTATAACACTATTAATGCAAAAAATATGGTATCGCTTAAAGATGTAGAGGTTGGTCGTACTGATAGTATTTCAAGAAATACATTTAATACTTATTTATTAGGTGCTGGTATGATGTCTAATTTAATAACAGATACATATTATTTACCAATTACATTAAATAAAAAAGATAGGGTTAAAAGAGAATATTAATTGTATATTATATTTAAGATAACTTAAGGAGGTTTTGATTATGAAAAATTTCTATGTTCCTAGAGATGAAGATGACAATATGGTTGTTTTATCAGAAGTTGGTGACCTCTCTGTAGATATCAGAGAATTGTCTAAAGAGGAAAAAGAACAAGTTAAAAAATCTATTAATGAATCTAATAAAAATTAATTTTAGTAATTGAGATCTATACCGTTTTATGGTATAGATCTTTTTATATAGATAATATTTTTTATGGAGGACAAATAATGTTACTTAAAGCAAAAATTATAGGTATCGGTGCATGTGGTAATAAAGCATGTATTGAATTAATGAATGCATTTCCTGAACTTGCAAATTCTATTATATTAATTAATTCAACTCTTAAAGATATTCCTGTAGAATATAAAGATAAAGCATTTGAATTAATTGGTAATTTTAAAGGATGTGGAAAAGAAAGAGATAAAGCAAATGAATTAATGATGCAAAATCTCAGATCTGGAGCATTTGATTATCCTTTTGATGAAGATGATGCAATGGTTATAATTGTAACTTCATCTGAAGGTGGTACTGGTTCTGGAAGTAGTACTTTATTAGCTAAATATATTTCTAAAGTTTATAAAACACATATTCATTTCTATGTATTCACTGGATTCGGTGAAGATGCTAGAGGATTACAAAATACAGTAGATTTATTTAAAGAATTTGATGAATCATATACTGTACAAGCAATTTCTAATTCTAAATTTTTAGAAGAAACCAATAATAATAAAATAAAAGCAGAAAAATTAGCAAATAAAAAATTTGTAGAAGATATCAATATTTTATTAGGAGGAACTATACATGAATCTGAACAAAATATTGATGAATCTGATTTACTTAAGATAGCTAATACATCTGGATTTATGGTTATTGAATCTGTAAATTTAGACAAAATTAAAAATGTAAATGATTTTAACAAAAGAGTAACTGAAACATTTGATAATTCTAAATCATTAAATATAGAACCTACATGTAAACGTATTGGAACTATATTAAATATTTCTAAAAAAGAAGAAGATTTTATAGATTATCAGAATACTATCATAAAGGAAAGATGTGGTATTCCTTATGAAGCATTTAATCATATTCAAACAATTCATAATAATAACTATATGCAAATAATAGCATCTGGGTTAAAGATGCCTATTGATGATATAACAGAAGTATATGAAGAATTTGTAAAAAATTCTGACTCAGTGGATAAGAGTAAAGATATGTTTTTCCAAACTGAATTTAATACTGAGTCTGGAAATGATTTTAATTCATTATCTAAAAATAGTGCTAAAAATATTCAATCGGCTAAAGATGATTTCTTTAAAGAAGAAAAAGTAGAACCTAAACCATCAAAAGTAATTAAAACTCTTAATGGAGAATTCATAGTTAATAAAGATAAAGATTTCTAATATTTAAATAGACCAGCACTTTATTGTGCTGGTCTGACTTAATATAACTATTTTTTGAAAGGAGATTATATGGAAACAACTAACACAATATATGATTTCTTAGGTACATGTGTAGTTAAGTTAGAAGAAGATATATTTAATTATATTTGTGAACACCATTCAGATATAATATATGTATTATTTTCTAATATGAATTATAAAACTAAATATAGTCATTTATTTCATGATCCTAAATTTTTATCAGTATTTAATCAAGCATTAAATAAAATAGAGTTATCTCAATATGAAATGATATACATAAATTCTATTTTGTATTATTACATAGTGAATGATAATCCTAATATGTATATTAAACATTTGTGGTATATGATAGGAAATACTATAAATAAAGATATAATTTATCAATTAAATAATTTAAATGTATTAGATTCAGAATTATGTAGTTTTCTAGCTATAACTAACATGTCTACATTAACTGAATATACAAGAATACAAAGATTAAATTTTACATTATGCACTTCAGCAATTCAACAAATAAATGTAAATGATTTTATTTCTATTTATAAAATCTTTTACATTAAATCATTTAGTAATTTATTATTATATTCTTTATTTGATACATCTATAGATAATATAATAGATAATAAAGAAAATAATATTATATATCAAAATACAAATACTGCAAGATGGGCGACTATTTATATATTAGAATCTATGAATATGCTTACTATAATAAGATATTTACAAATAGTATACGATGCATTTTCTAATAAGTACAATTATGATCCAGAAAGTCTTAAAATTTCTTTTAGTACATTAGATAAAAATGTATTTCCAAATATTACACAATGTATAGAACAATTGAGAAATGAAGGAAACATTTTACCTTAAATAATCATATCCAGGTACATTTAGTGTACCTGGATAAAAATTAACTTTAATTTTTCTATTAACTTAAATATATAACTAAAGAAGGGAGTAATAACATGAGTTTACTTTCAGAAGAATTTAGAAAAATAGTAATGAAAGATAAAGATCTAAGAATGTCTGTAGAAGCTAAATGTGATATTGGATATAGTTCTGGTTATTTAGCTTTTGATTTTTTAAATGGATATATGATCCATGTAAATAATAATGAAAAGAATATTCATCAAAAATATTATTGTATTGGATTTATGGATGGTTCTTTTAATTCTATTATTGGTAAAACTGGTTGTGGTAAATCTACATTTGCATTACAAACAGCAGCTAATATAGTTAGACCATTTCAAACTTCATGTATATTTGAAGATTCTATTGAAGGTGGTATGAACTGGACAAGAAGAGAAGTATTGTCTGGGTTTAATGAAGATGAATTAAAACAAAGATTTATTGTTAGAAATACTGGAGTTAACGCAGAAAACTTTTATAAAAGAATCAAAATGATTCATGATATTAAAATTAGAGATAAAGATAAATACATGTATGATACTGGAAATTTAGATAACTTTGGTAATCCACTGTGGGCATTTGAACCCACAGTATATATATTAGACTCTGTTGCTATGTTGTATCCTGAAAACATGGCAGAGGAAGATGAATTACAAGGTTCTATGGCTGTATCTGGTTCTGTTAAAGTAGTTTCTCAAATGGTATCAGCTATTATACCTATGCTTAAAGCTGCAAATATAATTGTATTTGCAATTAATCATATTAAAGATGATATTCAAACTGGTCCTTTTGTAAAGAAACCAGATGTTCAATATCTTAAAGTGGGAGAACGTTTACCTAAAGGTAAAGCAGTTACATATTTATCAAATAATATTATTAGACTAGATACTGGAGTCAAATTAAAACCAGAAGAAAAATTTCATATTTCTGGTTCTATTGTTGATGTAAGTACTGTTAAATCTAGAAGTTCAGCGGCTAATAAGAGTGTATCGTTAGTATTTAATCAATACACTGGATTTGATCCTGTTTTATCTATGTTTGTATACCTGCAGAATAATGGGAGAGTAAATGGTGCAGGTGTAGGATTATATTTAGATGAATATAAAGATTATAAATTCTCTATGGGTAATTTATTACAAAAAATGGAGAATCCTGAGTTTGCAGAAATATTTAATAAAGTAGCTTTTGATCAATTATCTAAATCTATGGTTGATCCTTATGATAGTTCTAAAAAAGAATTTACAAGACAATCAACCAATAGTATTCTTAATATGATGAAACCTATTAATTATTGAAAGTAGATATTATATATATGAAGTCTGTAAAGTCTATAAAAAGGAGTTATAGATAAATGGCTACAAATTTAAATTTAACCGAAATTGCAAATGAAATTGAAAAGAATTTACCTTCTGGTGAATTTACTTTAGGAAAAGGTTTATTACAACCTTTTAATGAATCTAACTCTGGGTCTCGTAAAATCATGCAAGGGATTCAGAAAGAACAATCTATTCAGTTATTAAAACCAGAAACACCTTTAATTATGACTGGTTATGAAAATCAGTTTGGTTATTTGAGTTCTGGATTTGTTACCGCAGAATCTGATTATGTGGTAATAACTAAGATTATTAAAAATAAAAATAAATATTGTGTGTTACTTCATGATATTAATAATAACCAACTCCATTGCATAATGAGAGTTGGTTATGTTTATCATACAGAATATTATGGTTATGATTTAAATACATCGTATTTAGATAAATTAAGACCACAAAATATGATACCAAAAGGAACACCTATGATATATAGTGCTTCTTTTGATGATGAATTAAATAAACAAGATGGTGTAAATCTTACAACTGTTTATATGAATTTAGGCAGAACTACAGAAGATCCTATTGTGTTGTCTGAATCTGCTGCTAAAAAATTTACATCTCCGTTATATCATTCCATTTCTATTATTATAAATGATAATGATATACCTTTAAATTTATATGGCAATGATGAATATTATAAAGTATTTCCTGATATTGGAGAACAAGTTAAAAATGGAATACTTTGTGCTATAAGAAGAGAACGTAAAGATGATGAAGCTTTATATTCTCAATCTAAAGAACGTTTAAAAGAAATAATGATTTCAGATGTACGTTATATTTGTAATGGTGAAGTTATAGATATAGACGTATATTGTAATAACGTTGAAAAACTTAATGATATTTATAATACTCAATTAGAAGTATATTATAGAGAAAATATGGATTATTCTCTTAATTTATATAATGCTGTAAATAAATTTATGAAAGACCATCCTAATTGTACAATGACTTATGATATGCAAAAAGAATATTATAAAGCTAAAGATACAGTTAATGATGTTCCTTATATTAAAGAAAAAGCTTTTAATAACATTTGCTGTGATATAATTGTAAGAGATTATATACCAGTAAATGTTGGTGATAAAATTACCGATAGATATGGTGGTAAAGGTGTAATATCTGCCATCATAAAAGATGAAAAAATGCCTATGTATTTTAGACATGGTACTTGGAATTACGTAGATGCTATATATAATCAGTGTACTGTAATCAATAGAGAAAATCCTGGTCAATTAAATGAAACAGAGATTACTTATATTGGTTCTAAACTAGTAGAAAAGATTGCAGAAATGTGGTCTAATGCTGAAAAAATGGATGATAGTTTTACTAATAATTATAATAACGCTATGTATCAAACTGTAACTCAAGCTGAAGAATGGTTGTATACTTATTATAGTATAATTAATCCAGACCAGGCTAAAGATTTTCATGAAAATGTATTAGGAAGATTGAGTTTTGAAGAAAGACAAGATGCTATTTGGTCTATTATTCAAGATGGAGAATTATATTTAGTAATTACTCCAATGCGTAATATATTTACTATAGATACTTTACGTCAATTATATAATGCTTTTCCATTTATAAGAGACGAAGATGATTATTTATACGTACACCAAAAAGATTCCAACGGTGTTCCTAGATTAGTTAAAACTAGAAGACCAATGGTAATTGGTAAAAAATATATTTATAGATTAAAGCAGTTAGCAGAAGAAAAGTTTTCTGCAGTATCATTAGCCTCTACTAATATTAAAGGTGAAAATACTAAAACGAAAGCTAATAAATTACATATATCTGCAATATCTAAAACTCCAGTAAGATTTGGTAATATGGAAGCATCTGAATTAATGCAATTAAAATATTGCCAGTATACTATTGAAGCTTTTATGATGTTATCTACTTCTCCAATAGCTAGAAGATTAATGAGAAATCTTTTAACTGGAGATCCGTTTGATAGAAATATTACATTAGACGGTAAATCTAAATCTAGAAATGTTGAAATAGTAAATGCTTATCTTAAAGCTATGGGTTTGAGATTGGTATTTAAAAGAAAACCTAAAAAAATAATTACACCTATAACTATATACCCAGTTTGTTATTCTCCATTATACGGAGAACCTACAAATAAAGATGTAGTAAAAGTTACTCCATTTGTAACTGAAGAAGGTATTAAAAAAGCTATAAAAACTGCTAGAAAAATATATTATAAAGATAAGGAAATCAAAAAAGATATTGAAGCAGATGAGCATATTAACGAAGTGATTCTTAATTTAGCTCAGACTGCAATGTCTGATAAAGATTTACAAACTAAAGTTAAAGAAGTGAATACTTTCAATAAATTGCATAATGTAGTATTTATTGATGTAGTAGAACTCTATGGTGGTGATAATAACGATAACTAAGAGGTGATGCTAACATATGACTATAGAAAACAGACTAGATGATATTCTTAATAATTTAAAAATAGGAAATATCATTGTTACCTATCAAGATATAATAGATATAAATCATATCTGTACAGAATTTTTAAATAACAGATATAACAATTATATGGTTATTCAAAAGATTTTAGAAATATCTAATATTCTTTACGATAACACATCCAGACAAGTATTACCATTAGAAGATGGTGTATATGATTTGGTTGTAATTAAATTTAATAAAGATATGAATAATAGAGCACCAGTAGGTTCTCCTCCAGTTAATATTAAGGATAAAGAATTTACTGATATTGCTCAACCTAGCTGTAAAGAAGATGATACTGGATTAATTGACGTTGTTAAAATAATCCAATTACCATCTGAAATGTTTATCGATGATATTTTAAGGAATGACAAACCTAATTTTAAAGATTACGAAATACATAATTATGAAGAAGTGCCAACAAATACTAATATTAAAAATAGTTCTCATAACTATCCTGAATTAGTTGGCACCCTTCATAAATGTAAATTTGTAGATATTGGTGAAGCTAGAGAAAAAGGTATTTTAGAAGATAATATGAATGTAAAAATCTTTGATAGAGATTTTTTACTTCCATTATGGCCTACTGTTAGTAGATATGATAATAATGTAGAACTAGTAATAGAACTAAAATATGATGGTGTATCTGTAGAAGCTACAGTACAGGGTGATACTATAATATCAGCAGTATCAAGAGGAGATACTGAAAATGATATTGCTACTGATTTAACTCCAATATTTGGAGGATATAAGTTTCATAGAGCTACAGGTAAAGTAGATAATAATTTAATATTTGGGATTAAATTTGAAGCTATTATTACACATACTAATCTTAGAAGATTAGAAGAATTATATCAAATAAGTTATAAGAATAATAGAGTTGCAGTTATTGGTTTAATGGGTAGAAAAGATGCAATAAAGTTTAGAGATTTTATTACATTAGTACCTATTAAATCATCTGGATTAATATTTGAAAATGTTAAACATGAATTAGATTATCTTAATACATATTATTCCTCTGGAATATATATGAGATATTCTATCATACGTGGAGATTATAATAGTTTAATATATTTAGTAAAGCAATTTAAAGAAGAAGCCGAGTATATGAGAGATGCTATGGACTTTCTATATGATGGTATTGTAGTATCTTTTACTAATCCTAATATAATTAAAGTATTAGGAAGAACTTTTTCTAAAGATAATTGGTCTATGGCTATTAAATTTAATGCTTCAGCTAAGACTGCTTATTTTAGAGGATATACTTATACAGTAGGACAAGATGGTAGAGTAACTCCAATGGCTCACTTTACACCAGTAGAGTTTTTTGGAACAGTGCATGATAAAACTACTGCTCATTCTTATAATAGGTTTAAACAATTAAATCTTAGAGAAGGAGATATTGTTACAGTTAGTTATGTAAATGATGTAATTTGTTATATAACTAAACCAAACATTTCTTATAATTCTATAAGAGCAGAACAAATGCCTCCTATAGAATTTCCTACAACATGTCCATATTGTGGAACACCATTACAGTTTTCTAATACAGATGGGACTGCATGGTGTACAAATATAAATTGTCCTGAAAGGACTATTGCTAAAGTAGCTAATATGCTACAAAAATTAAATATTAAAGATTTTGGAAGATCTTTATTAAGAAAACTTAATATACATAATTTATCTGAGTTTTTAGATATTGATTTGGATGCAGCAGCTCCTGTAATAGGAAATGTGATGGCTGAAAAATTAGCAGAAAGAATACTTGAAATTAAATCTAAAAAATGGAAAGATTATATTATTATCGGAGCTATAGGATTTAGTTCTATATCTCAAAATAGATGGAAAATAATTTTAAATAAAATACCGTATGAAAAATTATGTACTATTGATGATGGTTCTTTAACAGTATTATTACATGAAGTAAAAGGTATTGGATCTAAATTGGTTAGTACTATTATACAAGAACGAAAGTTTTTGATGGATGATTTATTAACCGTAATAAATAGATTAGAAGTAGAATCTACTTATGGACGTAATAATAATTTACCACAAATTAGATTTAGTGGTGTAAGAAATCGTGAATTAGAACAAAGACTACAAGCATTAGGGTACGATGCTGATGGTGATAAAAATGTATCTAAAACTACAAGCATACTTATAGTTCCATATGAAGGATATGCTTCAAATAAAGTAAGTAAAGCATTAACATATGGAGTTAGAATTATGACAGAACAACAGATAATCAGTATGATTAATAATTAAATACGAGTAAACTAAGTTATAATTGGATATTATATTAACGAGTGCTTAGAGAGGCTACCTCTCTAAGCATTCATAAATAATTTTTATTTTCACAAAATTAAGGAGGATTATGAAAATGGCAGTATTTGAAAAAACACCTTTACCGAATCTTATCTGGAAAGCAATGGCGAACAATGGTTTTAATTGGAATGAACCATGGTCTATTTCTGTTTTGCAGGCTTTACTTGAAGGTATGGCAGAATATCTGTCTGAAGTTAAAAATGAAACACCTCAAGTTGTAGTTGTTCAAGATGACAATAAGAAAAATAAGTTTGGTGCAATGGTAGAAAAAATGGATAATGAAGAATCTGATGGATTTACTTTATCATATTTCTTTATAACAAATGATGATGATATTCCTGCGGATGCTAATGTTATATCCATCGATAATCCTGTACCGATTAAGTTTATTGAAGATGCAGCATTTAGAAGTTATCATATGAGGTTTGCTTCTACTAATGGTGTAACCTATTTACCTAAACTCATTAATGTAATTTTAGATTGCATTTATGAATATATGATTGCTAATGTTAAACTTGATAAGACATTGGTATTCACTAATTATATTACTATTGATTCCGAATTAGTCGGAGATAAAGTAGTCTTAAAAGTAACTCCTGATGAAAAGTTGAAACAGCATATCAAAGATGATGTGAATGTTTCTGTCGCTTAATATTACATGTAATATAAGTGATAAGACTTGAATTGGGAGAAAGTAAGTCACTATAATTACGAAAATAATGGAAGAGGAAGCTGAAAAGCTTCCTCTTCTTAACATATATTTTTATTTTGGTCAAGGAGTTTAAAATTATGAAATTATCGTCTAAAAAGATAGTACTTGACAATCTTACAAAAGATGTAATATCAATGGATGAATATAATCGTTTAATTAAAATGAGTGTTCCTATTTTAGATGATATGTGTGTAGAAGATAATGGATATGTATATCCTATTTCTAAACAATATAAACCCGATGAAGTATCTGTATATAGTACTAATGAAGTTACTGTATTTACAGACCCTGTTACAAATGAAGATAAAGAAAAATATTCTATTAAAAATTGTATAGATTTTGGATCAGATGCAATTAAAAATCTGAGTGATCATATTAGTCAAATGGATAAATTAAAATCATTAGAAGAATCTAGATTGACTATTGTTAATGATGAGTTATCTCTTCCTATTAATGAAGAGGATACTCCAGAACTGAAAATTATCAAAGAAGCTATTAACGACAAACATATTGATGCTGATAGTTATAAACAGAAGTTTCCTTCTGATTCTGACTTCAATAATGATATGCGTGCATTAAAAGCTCCTGATAATAATTCTATTTCATTTTATAAAGCAAAAAGAGTATTAAATGCTTTTGATATAGAAGCAGAATTAATTATTAGAGATAAAAAAGATGTTATAAATCCTACAGGTAAGATTTATAGAATTATACTTACTGAGGAGTGATGATATGTTCAAACAAAGAAAATTTATACATGATTTTACAGAAAGATATGCTTATCCTTTTAATGAATCTTTATTCACTAGAAGCGATGATGCTATCATTAATCAATTGCAACAAATAATATTATCATTACAAACCGATGGCTTTTTTACAATTAAAGTCACAGGGTTTGATGTTATAGAAGACTATGCTCAAATTAATGAGACTATGAAACAATGGTATCAGGCATCTACTCGTACCAGTAAATCTAACAGAAAGAATGAAGAAGACAATAGATATGAATATATTGATTTAAAAGATTCTGCTATTAAATTATTAATAGTTCATTATTATATAGCAATTAAAGAAGAAGAAGGAACTGCTGATGTAATTATTCAAGTTCCTAGAGTGGTAAATAAATTTTATTTTTATTTAAATGGAAACTATTATTCCAGTATGTATCAAATAGTTGATGCATCTACTTATAATAATAGTTCAACTAAAGGAAAAAAATCTGATTGTGTTACATTTAAAACTAATCTTCAACCTATACGTATTTATAGACACGAATATAAGATAAGTGATACTATGGGTGAACATCATTTACTTACGCAATTTGATTGTAATGCATTTAATAAAACAGTTTCTACGATAAACTATTTATTTGCTAAATTTGGTTTAATGGAAACTTTAAGAAGATTTAATTTGTCAAATGTAATAAGAGTTAATACTGACGATCAGACAGATGAGTATACTTATTCATTTTTAGGAAAAAAATCTAATGGAATTTATGTAAACGTACTTAAATCATTTTTAGACAGAGTTCCTATAGTTCAACATATAGTATATACTATATGTAATTCTATAGAATCTGATTCTAAAATTAATGATATCTATAATAATGAATTTTGGATTGCTAAATTAGGATCTTCGTTTAATTCTAATAATAGACTTAATAAAGGATATAATGTAATATCTTCTATTGAAAGTGTATTAGATTTAAATATTCAAAATCAAATTCATTTACCATGGGAATATAAAAAAGATATTTATTCTATATTGTCATGGATTATTTGTGAATATGGATTATTAAAATTAAAAGATAATCTTGATATTACTACAAAGAAAATAAGACATGCAGAATATATGAGTGCTATATATGCAACTAAATTATCTACTGGTATTTATAGATTAGCTAACAAAGGTAAAAGAGCTGATCTAAAAGATATCAAACGTGTTATTTATACAAGACCAGATTTCTTAGTTACTGAAATTACTAAATCTCAATTAGTAACTTTTAGAAATATAGTAAATGATATGGATTCTGTATTAGCATTAAAGTTTACATATAAAGGTATATCTGGAATAGGAGAGACCAGTTCATCGATTCCAGACCAGTTTAGACACCTTGATATTTCAAATATGGGTATTTTAGATCCTGATGCCAGTAGTGCATCAGACCCTGGTGTAAATGGTTCTCTAGTACCATTTTTGAAAGTTTATGCTAATGGATATTTTTCCAATAAACAAGAACCGATTACTTGGGAAAATGAATATAATAAACTATATGATGAATATAAGAAGATTAGAGGATTAAAAGACGTAGTAGAATTTAAAAATAATGTATTAGGTAAAGATGACAAAGACACTAATATAATTAATGAATGTGAAAATGTTTCAAAAAATATTCAAATAAGTATGGCAAATAATATGGTTAATTTAGAACCATTAGATTCTGTAACAGGATTGCCATTAGAAGAAAGTGGGTTGATTTATTATGAGTGCAGCGGATAATATTTATCATAGAGTATTTATATTTTCACAAACTCAAAAAGACAAAATGATTGAAATAGAAAAATCTAGAGGTAATGTCTCACCTGTATTTGGTAAAGTAATAGTAAGAGGAACTCCAAAAGTATATACTGATATTATTAATTCTCGTAATAATATTAGATATCCTGATTCAAGAGTTCTTATCGAAGGAGATATACGGACTATCAAATATACTGAAACAAAAATAGGTCGGTGATGATATGAAAGATAAAAAAATCGATGTAGTATCGGTTAATGAATTTGGAATATGTCCTATTTGTGGAAATCGTTTTATGTTATTAAAGTCTGCATATTGTGCTTATACTTTATCTGATTCTGGTTGGATTACTGCTATGGTAGATGATAAAGTTGAATTTAAAGTTATATGTACTAATTGTGGATATACATGTGATATGGAAGTAACAGTAAACGGATTAACTCCAAAGGATTCTAAAATTAAAGATTCTGATACAAGAAAACCGATATTAAAAGATAATCCTATTGGAAAAATTATAGTAGAAGACAACTTTTAATATAATAAACCAGATACCATTGTGGTATCTGGTTTATTACAATTTATTTTTTGTTTATATATTATATATAAGAATTAATAATATTGTTTTGGAGGTATATAATATATGAAAAGCAATTTTGAATATAATTTTGATGATGAAATTATTAATGATGATGATTCTGAAAGTGCATCGTATATAGGATTTCCATATCCGATTAAAGTATCTAAATATGATAGACCACATGTCATAGAATTAATTTTTCCTTTAAAAAGGGTTGATTATTTTATAAATAGAATAATGCTTTTTAAATTATTTATAAATAAAAATACTACTAATAAGGAAGCTTATAATCTTTTATTAAAATTATCTAAAGAAAATTCATTTGCAAATAAAAATACTACATCATTATTTGATAGTATGATATATAATACTATAAAGAAAAAAATGTATTTGTACGATGATGATAAATTATTATTAGATAAAGATAATAGTTATTTAGATTATATTTTAAGTACTTTTATAAGTATGACAATAGAGAATGGAGTTGGAGATTTTGAACATAATTCAAAAGTAGTACCAAAAGATGAATTAGGTTTATTTAAAGATTTCTTTGATAAATCGTGTTTATTTATATTTAATGTATACTTAATGACATTGAAAGCTATGTTTACTAATGATTATGAAGGTGATATAGTAGTAGATGATTTTATTGATAATTATAAATTAGATTCATATAATGTGCTTACTTTCCAAGAAATGAAAGATATGATGGAAGGTGCTTACGATAAATTAAAATCAATAACAGAAATAAATATGCTTATAATACATAATGTATATGCAAATATAATGAGAGAGTTTATTTTATATTTATATAATGATATATATAAAAATGAAAATAAAAATCAATATCAGTATTATATATATGATAATTTATCCGAAAATAAATTAGGAGAAGAAATATTTGATTTATTTGATGGTGCAGAACTAAATGATAATATGTTTGAAGAATTTACAGATATAGTGTTAAATTATAAAGAGTGTAATTTATGTAAAGAAATATCAGATTATGTAAGAACAATTCCTTCAAGATCTAATATATTAAATTGAAATTAGAGGATACTCATCATGAGTATCCTCTAAAAATATATTATTTTTTATATTCTATTATATTGAACTTTATAATAATCGATATTAATTCATTATAAGGAGGGCAA
>CAMKNB010000028.1 GCA_946414095.1 uncultured Mycoplasmatota bacterium | reverse complement strand
AATAGAAATGGAGAAGTTTTTAGGTAAGAAATTTAAGACTTATTCTCTTGGTATGAAGGAAAGACTAGCAATAGCAAGTTCTCTTCTAAATAAGCCTAAAATACTCATATTAGATGAGCCTACTAATGGACTTGATCCAGTTGGTAGTAAGAATATATTAAATATATTAAAAAGTATGAAGGATACAACTATTATTATTTCTTCTCATATGTTAGGGGATTTAGAAAGTATATGTAATAAAATTATATTTATTAAGAGTGGTGAAATAGTTAATATTAAGAATGTAGAAAATAATGATATGAAGAAAAATGTTATATTTGATGTGGATGATTATTCTAAAGCTAAAATAATATTAAGTGATTATTGTATTAATGAAGAATTAGAAGTATATGAGACTGATGAAGTTATATCTAAATTAAATAGAAAGCTTGTAATAAATGATGTTAATGTATATAGAATATATGAGGATAAGAATAATCTTGAGAAAGAGTTTTTTGATATTGTGAATGATAAAGTTAATTAATAATGAGTTTATTAAAACTAGAAGAATAAAAATAATATTTTCTGAAATTATTATTTTGATATCAATATTTATTATGAATAAGTACAGTGATAAGTTTCTATTAGATTTAATATTTAACTTAATTCCTTTTATAGGAATAATTGTTTCAATACTATTTTCTGGCAGTATATGTAGTGAAATAGAGAATGGAACATTAAGATATTATTTAACTAAACCGTATAAGAGATGGAAGATATATTTATCTAAGTTTATTTGTATTTATATATATATTACTATTACTATAATAATAATTAATTCTTTTGCTTTTATTATTACTAATACATTTGATCTTAAATATTTGTTTAAGTATTATATATATTCTATTCCTATATATTTTATAGGTTCTTGTGTATTATATTTATCTACTAAATTAAAGAGTCAATCTTTATGTGTTGGGATATGTATATTTTTATTATCTTTTTCTTTAATAATAAGTCAGGTATTATTTGAATATGATTTTAATATAATTGAATATACTTTTTTACCTTATTTAGATTATTCTATATTTAATGATAAGGTTGCTTTAAATGAAATGAATAAGTCTTTAGGAATTAATCTTAGTCTAAATAGGGGTGTTGTTATAGATACTTTGTTTATTATTATATTTTATTTGATTGGAAATCATAAGTTTAATAAAAAGGATATTAAAAATTAATATCCTTTTTCTTTATAATAATCTAATAATTCTTTAAATCTAGCATAATGTACTACTTCTCTTTGTCTTAAGAAACTAAGAGGAGCTAAAAGTGATTCATCTGTAGTTAGATCCATTAAGTTTTGATAAGTAGCTCTTGCTTTTTCTTCAGCAGCCATATCTTCTTGTAAATCTACGATTGGATTACCTGTTGAAGCAAAGTAAGAAGCATTGAATGGTACTCCATTAGCATCAGTAGGATATATTCCTTTATTATGCTGAGTATACCAAGCATCTAATCCATTAGATTTTAGTTCATCAATGCTAGCGCTCTTTATTAATTGATTTATCATTGTACAAATCATCTCTACATGCCCAAGTTCTTCACAAGCAATATCAGATAAAAGAGCTTTTCCTCTATCATCTGGCATACTAAATCTTTGAACAAAATATCTCAAAGAAGCGCTTAGTTCTGAATCTGGACCACCTAGTTGAGCCATTAAAAGTTTAGCCATTTTTAAATCTTTCTTTTTTACATTAATTGGATATTCTAACATTTTTTCATATTTAAACATATTATTTGCCTCCTTTATCCCATGGCCATGGATTATTTATCCAAGTCCATTTGTCATCATTTACTACATCACTTGCATATAATACTCCATATTTTTTTTCGTATTTAGTTTTTTCAGTATCTAAAAGTTTCTTAATTCTTTGATATTCTACTAGTATGCTTTGATCACTAGGATGAGTATCCAAATATAAACCTAAATCTTTAAGAGCAAATGTATACATTTGTAATTTGTATAAAGATTCATCTTTTTGATTATAAGTCTTCAATTTATATACATGATTTTTATATTTTGAGTATAATTTTTCAAACATATTGCCTTTGTTAAATCCATCTTCAACATTATATAATTCATTTCCTCTATTAAAATTTATATTGTCAATATTAATACTATAGTCATTAATATTATCAATATGATAATAGTCATCAAAATAATTATTATTTTGATCAAAATACATTTATAATCACCTTCCTAGACTATTGTATGTAATGATTAAATTAATTGTATGGACTAGTTAATTAAAAAAATATGTAAAATATACAAAAAAACTTGTATATAAATTTCTAATAATGATACAATGATATTGGTGATAATAATGCAATATAAATTTACAGCTTATTCAGAGGATGATACTATTGAGTTAGCACAAAATATTGAATCTGAAAAATTTCCAAATATGGTGATTTGTCTTGAAGGTGATTTAGGAAGTGGTAAAACTGTATTTGCTAAAGCGTTTGCTAAGGCTGATGGTATAAGTGAAAATATTACTTCTCCTACATTTACTATTATTAAAGAATATGAAGGAGAAATGAAATTGTTTCATATGGATGTATATAGACTTAGTGATGTAAAGCAAGATATTGGAATTGAAGAATATTTTACTAAGAAAGGTGTTTGTATTATTGAATGGTCAGATTTGATTGAAGATATCTTACCAAAAAATAGATTAGATATTAGAATTAAGATAATAGATGAAAATACAAGGCAATTTATTATTACACCTCATGGAAGTAAATATGAAGATTTATGTGAAAGAGTTTTATAACTCTTTCTTTTTATTTAAATTTATTATAAAATATTAATAGAAAATAGGAGGATAAAAATGGAAGAATATGAAAAAATGGATGCTTATTTTAGAGCAGCTAATTACTTATCGTTAGGTCAATTATATTTGAAAGATAATCCACTACTAAAAAGACCTTTATCTTTAAATGATATTAAACCTAATGTAGTAGGTCACTGGGGTACAGCTCCAGGTCAAAATTTTGTTTATGTCCATTTAAATAGAATAATAAAGAAATATGATTTAGATATGATATATATATCAGGGCCAGGACATGGTGGCCAAGCAATAGTTTCAAATACTTATTTAGAAGGAAGTTATACTGAAACTTATCCAAGTATTACTGAAGACGAAGCTGGTCTTAAAAAACTATTTAAACAATTTAGTTTTCCAGGAGGAATTAGTTCACATGTTGCGCCTGAGACTCCAGGAAGCATTAATGAAGGTGGAGAACTTGGATATTCACTTTCTCATGCTTTTGGTGCTGTTCTTGATAATCCTAATTTAATAGCTGCTTGTGTAGTAGGAGATGGTGAAGCAGAAACAGGACCACTTGCTGCATCTTGGCATTTAAATAAAATTATTAATCCACTTACAGATGGAATAGTATTACCAATACTTCATTTAAATGGTTATAAGATAGCTAACCCTACAATATTTGCTAGAATTCCTGAAGAGGAATTAATAAAATTTTTTGAAGGATGTGGATGGCATCCATATATAGTAGAAGAAAAAAATACAATGAAATTACATGAACTAATGGCTAAAACATTAGATAAATGTATTGAGGAGATAAAAGAAATAAAATCTAAGACAAGACTTAATAAAAGAGCAGTTTTGCCTATGATTATATTAAAAACTCCTAAAGGATGGACTGGACCTAAAATTGTTGATAATAAAGAAATTGAGGGAAGTTTTAGATCACATCAAGTACCAGTTGCAGTTAATAAAGCAAATCCACAAAATTTACCAATTTTAGAGGCATGGTTAAAGAGTTATAAACCAGAAGAACTATTTGATGAAAACGGTAGATTAAAAGAAGAATTAAGAAATCTTGCTCCAACTGGAAACAGACGTATGGGAATGAACCCACATGCTAATGGAGGAAAACTACTTGAAGAGTTAAATATACCAGATTTTAGAAATTATGGTATTGATATTAAAAACCGTGGTGAGGTTACAGCACAAGATATGATGGAACTTGGTAAGTTCATAAGAGATATTGTTAAATTAAATGAGGACAAAAAGAACTTTAGAATTTTTGGACCAGATGAAGCTTTATCAAATAGATTAAATCATGTGTTTGAAGTTACAAATAGACAATGGAATGGAATAACATATGATAATGATGAATTCCTAGCAAATAGTGGAAGAGTTATTGATTCTGTATTATCTGAACATTTATGTGAAGGTATGTTAGAAGGATATTTACTTACTGGTAGACATGGATTCTTTCATAGTTATGAATCATTTATTAGAATTGTTGATTCAATGACTTCTCAACATGCTAAATGGTTAAAAGTTACTAAGGAACTTCCTTGGAGAAGAGAAATATCTTCACTAAACTATATATTAGCATCATATGTATGGCAACAAGATCATAATGGATTTACTCATCAAGATCCAGGTTTCTTAAATCATTTAGTAACTAAAAAGGCAGATACTGTAAGAATTTATTTACCACCAGACACAAATACATTAATTTCATGTTTTGATCATTGTATTAGAAGTAAAAATTATATTAATGTAATAGTTGCTTCTAAACATCCAAGAATTCAATGGTTAACAATGGATGAAGCAATTAAGCATTGCACTAAAGGACTTGGTATTTGGGAATTTGCTAGTAATGATAATGGTGAAGAACCAGATTTAGTAATGGCTTGCGCTGGTGAAACACCAACTATTGAAGCATTAGCTGCGACTAAAATATTAAGAGAAAATTTTCCAGAACTTAAAATTAGATTTATCAATGTAGTAGATTTAATGAAACTTGAAAGTGCATCAGCTCATCCACATGGACTTGAAGAAGATGAATTTGATAGTTTATTTACAAAGAAAAAACCAATTATATTCGCATTCCATGGATATCCTCATTTAATTCATCAATTAGCATATAAGAGAACAAATAAAAATTTACATGTTCATGGATATTTAGAAGAAGGTACAATTACTACAACTTTCGATATGAAGGTTCAAAATAAATTAGATAGGTATCATTTGGTAATGGATGCTCTTAAATATTTACCTCAATTAGGAGATAGAAAAGCATCACTAATGGAATGGTGTAAAGATAAACTAATTGAACATAAAGAATATATTCATGAATATGGTGAAGATATGCCTGAAATTAAAAATTGGACTTGGAAATAAAGTGGATAAAATCCACTTTTTTTATGAAATTGACATTTTTAAAGAATAATAGTAGAATATAGCAAATTTATTGGGGGTTGTTATGAACGAATTTTATAAAAATTTTTGCAGTACAATTGATACAAAAACATTTAATAATATTCAAAATGGTTTAGGTGTTGGATTTGGTGGATTATTAGCAGCTGATATTGTGACTAAGGCTAATTATCCAGATTTATATATTCCTTGTTTACTATCACTATTATTAACTGGTACTACGTATGCTTATTTTACTTGTGGTGCAGGTAGAAACTATACAACTGATGTTAAAGAATTAAGGGAAATGTATAATCTATTTGTTAAAAATTATAATAAATTAAATAAAGCATTTGATTTTAATGATCCATTGCAAATACAAACGTTATATTACTTTTTATATAGAAATGGTTATTTGTCAGTTAATCATGAATTTATTTTTAAAAATAAAACAAAAAGTGATACAATACCTTCAATTTTAGGAGCGGATATTATAAATGGCAAAGGTGTTTGCCGTAATATATCTGGTCTATTTAGTGATATTTTAAATGATTATGGAATAGAGGCATATAATATAGGAGTTTTTATAAATGGTTATTATGTTTTACAAAGTAGATCATTATTAAAGAGTACTAAAGATGATTTAAAAAAATGGATAGATGAACGTTTACCAGAAGGACTTAGAAAAGATATAGAATTATGTTCTATAGATAATTTGAAAGATGATTATTATAAATTAAAAATAGTTGATAGAGATTTAAAACCAATTTTAAAGTTAACTGGAAATCATGCTATAACATATGCATTCAATGAAGGAAAAGAATATTTTTTAGACCCAACTCAAGAATCAATGTATAGAAAAGGTGTAGATGGAAAGGCATATGATCAAAGTAGTAAAGTAGAAATAAATAAATTAAGTTCTAGAATATTTTTAGGAGATGAAGATAGATATAATAATTTAATGAGTAGATTACGTCTTATGTATCCGACAATAACACATGAGGAAGAATATGAAACTATAAGAAAAGTTAAAAAATTGATAGATGAAAATAAAGATATGTTTGAAAGATTTCATCAAGAAAATGAGGAATTAATAAATGATATATCTAAAAAATTATTGTTATTAAAATAAAAGAAGGCTTAGCCTTCTTTTTTAATCAATTTGAGTAACAATATAATCATACATACTAATGTCAATTACTTCTTTACAATATGGACAAACTCCAGTTGCATTGATATCTAGTGTTTTTCCACAATGATTACATCTTCTTGCTTCTTTTAATTCTTTAGCGTTTATATCTTTAGTTAATACAATTCTGTGATTTTTTTCTATTCTACTTTGGTTATTACCACTAACAAAATTTCCATTTTCATCGATGAAATAATCCATATATCTTGAAGTCAAATCTATAATAATATTTATTTTGTTATCTTGAATATTAGTATCAACTATTTTTGTTTGTTTAACATTCATTTCATCGAATATTCTAGTAATTCCTTTTTCTTTGTAACTATTAATCATTGCATCAAATTTTTTGTATACTTCATCACTTAGATAATGCTTCACACTAGTCATATCATTTTCAAGTATAGCATTAAGTATCATAATAAATATATGATCTGCTTTGCTCAAAAAAAGTGCTTCATTAAAGTTTTTGTCATATTCTATTACCTTATTAAGCATTAATCTCCCCACCTTTGATATATAGCTTCTTTTTTAGATATTGTCCAGTCATAATTATTGCTTACTATTTTACTATTACAATAAGGACATGTATTACTATGTTGATTTTCTAAAACTGCATTACAATTAGGACATTTATTATTTTTAATTACTTTTTTTCTTACTAAAGTTAATATATAAGTCATTTCAACTTTCTTATTATTTTTGCCTCTTAATACTACATCATTTTGATTTGAAATAAAATCATAAAATTTAGATCTTAAAAGTACTTTAATAGTATATTCATCAGCAGATGTTTTAAAATCTACAATTGATACTTTAATGTTTTCAAAATCGCACATGACGTTTTTTTCTTTTTTTGCTTTTAATATTTTTAGTTGTGAATTATATGTATTGAATAGTTCATCAGTTAAATGTTTTTTTAATTCATCTAAATTAAAGTTTGACCAAGCTTCTTGTACTTTAATAAACTTTTCATATATCATTTTATTAAACTCTTCTTCATTGAAGTTTTTTAATTCTTTCTCAATATCTAGCATGGCTATTATATGCTTATCATCATATTTTTTTTCATCATAGTAAAATGGAACTAGAGCATTTTTATCTTTATTAATCACACTAGATATCATAATTATTATGATGAAGATAATAATTATTTGAAATAAGAATAAAGAACCACTGAATGTTCCACCTGATGAGTAACTTCCACTTGAGCCCCAATCAGAGTCCCAACTATCTGATCCCCAGTCGGAATCCCAATCAGAATCCCAACTACTTCCAGTATCATAACTCGTATCCCAACCACTATCGGCATGAGCTAAGACTGAACCAAGTATTGATATCCCTAAAATAAACATAATTGCAATTATTATCAATGAACTTTTTTTCATAATTACTCCTACTATAGATAATTATATCATATAGTGTTATAAGTTTTTAAATAAAAATATTAATTGTTCACATAACTTTAACATTCAGTTGTTAAAATTATTTATATGAAAGTAAGTGAGATAGTAAGGAATGTTAATTGCACAATAAATAATATTTAAATAAATTTGATTATTAATGATATTATAATACTCATTAAATACACTTTATAGGATTTATATTTCATAATTTTATTAGTTATATGAGTATACTTTGTATGCTCTTTTTTGTAAAAAAAACTTACGAAAAAAAAATAAAAATATTATAATATTAATGAACGGGGATGACAATATGTATAATATTGGAGATTTTGTTGTTTATAAAAGAGATGTTTGTAAAATCAAGGAAATCAAAACTATAAATAACAAAAATTATTATGTTATTGTACCTGTTACTGATGAGTCATTAACTATTAATGTACCTGTTGAAGGAATTACAGATATTAGAAATATTATTTCAAAAGATGAAGTTGATTCTTTGATAAAAAAAATACCTAGTATAGAAGTAATAAATTGTGATAATGATAAATTTATTGAATATGAATATAAAACATTACTTCATGATATGACGCATGAAGGATTAATAAAGATTATTAAAACAACTTATATTAGAAACAAAGAAAGAGTTGATAATAAAAGAAAAATTGGTGAAAAGGATGACATTTATTTTAAAAAAGCTGAAAAGCTTTTATATACAGAGTTTTCTTTAGCATTAAATATGACTTATGATGAAACAAAAGATTATGTTTTATCAAAAGTAGAAGAGAATATTAAAAAGAATGATTAATAATCATTCTTTTTGTATTTTAGAACTTCTTCAGCATCATCCAGGTGATACTTAGTTTTTCCAATGATTTGATAATCTTCATGTCCTTTACCAAGAACAAGTAGTATATCATCTTTTTTTAACATATTAACACCTTTTTTTATTGCTTCTTTTCTATCTAGTATTACTTCATAGTTATTAGTTTTAACTCCTTTAACTATATCATCCATTATTTTTTGTGGATCTTCTGTTCTTGGATTATCACTGGTTAATATAACATAATCTGATAGCTTTGTTGCTATATCTCCCATTATTGGCCTTTTTTTAGGATCTCTATCACCACCACAACCAATTATTGTAATGACTTTATTTTTCTTTAACTCATTATAAGCCGTAATAACTTTCTCTACGGCATCTGGTGTATGTGCATAATCTATTACAGCAAATGCTCCATTTATTTTATATGCTTCACATCTTCCTTTTGGAGCGTGTATTTTGCTTGTATTATTAATAATATCTTCTATACTGAAACTATAATTGTTTACAATACTTAGCATAGTTAAATAGTTATAAACATTAAATTTACTTGTTAGTGGAACAACTACATTATATACTTTATTGTTAAAACTAAATTTTAAGTTTGTTTCACTTGGAGTTGTATTAAAATCTATAATACTATAATCTGAGTTGTATCCTAGCGTAAGGAATTTATGATTATCTTTTTTAAATTTAATATAATTTTTATCATCTTTGTTTGCAATTATTACTGCATCTTTTGTTAAATGATCAAGAATCATTAGTTTTGCATTCAAATAGTTTTCCATTGTTTTATGATAATCTAAATGATCTTCAGTTAAGTTAGTAAACGCAATTATTGAATAATCAATACCATATAGTCTATCATATGATAAGGCTTGACTACTTACTTCCATAACTACAGTTTTGCATCCTGATTCTTGTGCATGAACTAACAACTTATAAACAGTTAATACATCAGGCGTTGTATTATTAAGTTCAATAAATTCATCTTTATGATAGTAACCAATTGTACCAATGTAAGCAGCATCTACTCCTAGACTAAGTAACATTTGATATGTTAAATAGCAACTTGTTGTTTTTCCATTTGTTCCAGTAACACCAATTAGTTTTAATTTACTTATTGTATCTTTGTATTCTTTATATAGAATATCTTTTAAATATTGACTTGAATCTTTTACTTTAATATAAGGAACACTTAGATTTAAATCTTTTTCTCCAACTATTGTTGCTGCTCCATTTTTAATTGCAGCATCTATAAAATCATGACCATCTACAGTTAAACCTTTAATAGCAATAAATGTTTGACCTTTTTCTACTTTCCTTGAATCACATTCATATTTAAACATAATTTCTCCTCCACATAAAATTATATCATTATTTTATTATTTAATATACATTTTTGAATTCCACAAAGATTCCACACTTGAAGGATTGAATATAAAGTGATAAAATAATTTCAAATGGAGGGAATAATGAGTAAAAAAGAAAAATTAGAAGCTGCTAAAGAAAAATCTTTAGGTTTATTTGGTGAATTTAAAGAATTCGTTAAAAGAGGAAATGTTCTTGATATGGCTGTTGGTGTTGTAATAGGTAGTGCTTTTGGTGCTATTGTTACATCATTAGTAAATGATATCATTATGCCACTTGTTTCATTATTAACTGGTGGACTTGATTTCACTAACTGGTTTGTTGCTTTAGATGGTAAAGCATATGCGACTTTAGAAGAAGCACAAGCAGCTGGAGCAGCAACATTAAACTATGGAAATTTAATCTCTGTAATTCTTAATTTCTTAATTGTAGCTTTCTGCATTTTTATGGTTGTTAAGGCTATGAACAAATTTATGAAAAAGAAAGAAGAACCAAAAGAAGAAGAACCACCTAAGAAACCAGATGATATTGTTTTATTAGAGCAAATAAGAGATTTACTAAAAAGAAAATAACTTTTAATAAGTTATTTTTTTGTGATTATATCTATTAGTTTTCTTGTACTAAAGTTTGGAATATGTTTCTTTGATATTGCAATTCCAATTTGTCTTTTTGGTATTTTTGGATAAACATCTAATTCAAATAATGTTTTATTTAAATCATTTTTTATAAATTCTTTTACCAAATATCCAATTCCCATGTTTATTTTTGTAAATTCTTTAACTAAAGTGTAACTTGCTAATTCTATATTAGGCTTAAGGCTAACATTATTTTTAGAACAAAAATCATCTAATATACTTCTAGTATTAGAATTTTTAGTTTGCAAAATTAATGGATAATTATTTAATTCATTTAAATTTATTTTTCTATTAATCAAATGTTTATAGTTTTTTCCGACAACAAACACATCATTAACACTCATACATTTTATGATTTCTATATCTTTGTCTATACTATTTGGAATGTTTAAAACTATTAGGTCAATTAATCCATTCCTTAGCTTATTTATTAATTCGTATCCAGCATTTGTAATTATTTGTATATCAATATTGGGATATAAATTATGAAATTTTTCTAAATAAGGCAGTAAAAAGTTTTGTGTTAATGTTACACTTACTCCAATTTTAATAATTCCTGTTTCTAAATTAATCATTTCAGTAAACTTACTTTCAGCATTATTTATAAATTCAATAGCTTGTTTAATGTAATTATAAAATTCTTTTCCTTCTTCAGTTAAAACAACCCCTCTTTTAGTTCTAAAGAATAAGTCACCACCTAGAGAATTTTCTAATTTTTTAATTGATTTACTAATCGCAGGCTGTGAAATGTGAAGTTCTTCACTAGCCTTAGTAATATTATTGTAGTTTGCTACAGTATAAAAAATTCTATATAGTTCAAAGTCAATATTCATAATAACCTCCAGTTATGATAGACATATATAATATGTATTTTAATTATACATTACTTTCTACTATAATACAAGTAAAGGAGGAATTTATGTTAATTGGAATTTGTGGAAAAAGTGGTAGTGGTAAAAGTACATTAGCAAGAGAAATATCGAAATTTCATAGAAATACTATTCATGTGGAAATTGATGAAATTGGTCATGAGGCATTAAAAAATGAAGATGTAAAAAAAGAACTTGTTAATAATTTTGGAAGACAAGTGGTTAGTAATGAAGTTATTAATAGAAAAGTATTAGGTGATATAGTTTTTAGTTCAAGAGAAAAAATGAATAGACTTTCAGATATTACTTGGAACTATATGCAGAGCATTTTAGATAATATAATCGCTAATAATAAAGATAAAATTATAATACTTGATTGGATACTTTTACCAAAAACAAAGTATTTTGAAATGTGTGATTATAAAATACTAGTTGATATTCCATATGAAATTAGAAAGCAGAGAATAATGTTAAGAGATAATATTACGGAAGATAAGATTGATTTGAGAGAAAATGCAAGTATTGAATATAATATTGAAGAATTTGATTTTGTTATTAATGAAAAAACAGAAGAACTAAAAAGAAAGTTGGTACAATTTCTATGACAAGAGTATTATATCCAGGAAGTTTTGATCCAATAACAAAAGGCCATATGAATATTATTAATCAAGCAAGTGATTTGTTTGATGAAGTAGTAATAGCAATTTTAAAAAATCCATATAAAAATAATAGTTTATTTACTGTTGAAGAAAGAATGGATATGATTAGCAATTTATATTCAAGAATGAATAATATCAAGGTGATTAGTTCTTCTCGTGCTGCGGTTGATGTTGCACTTTTGCATGAATGTAAAGCGATAATTAGAGGACTTAGAAGTCTTAGTGATTATGATTATGAAGTGCAATTACAACAAATAAATAAAGATATGTCAAATGATAGAATTAATACTATTTGTTTATTTGCTGATAAAGAATATCAATTTATTTCATCTAGCATGGTAAAAGAAGTTATGAGGCTTGGAAAAGATTTATCTAAATATGTTGATCCAAGTATTGAAAAATCAATGATTCTTAAGAGAAAAGATATTTATGATAGATTTTGAAATTAAAATATTAGGTAGTGTTTCACCATTTTGCTATAAAAATAAAAATTGCGTTGGAATTATGATTTATCATAATAATCAAAAAATATTACTTGATTGTGGAAATGGAGTTACTAGAAATATGGTTATTCCTAATGATTTAGAAAATTTAAATATAATTATTTCTCATTTACATAAAGATCACTATGGTGATTTAAGTTCTATCAATTATGCTGCTTACGTATTTCATAATTATGGCGTACTAAAAAATAAAATAAAAGTATACACGCCAAGTATTAATAGTGTACAAGATTGTATAAATTATTCAAATTATTATGAAATTAAAAATGGTGAAATATGTATTGGAGATTTAAAAATAACTTTTTATGATAATAATTCACATGGAATAGAATCATATATGATAAAAATAGAAAGTGAAGATAATGTAATAGTATATACTTCAGACATAGGAAACACCAATTTAGAAGATGTAGTTAAATATTGCAGTGGAGCAAATTTGCTTATATGTGAAAGTTCATTACTAATTACTGATAATAGTAAATTAAATACACACTTGCATGCGTATGAAGCTGGTTTAATTGCAAAACGTGCTAAAGTGTCAAGCTTACTATTAACTCATTTTTGGCCATTAACAGATAAAAATAATTATTTAGCTGAAGCAAAGCAATATTTTTATAATACTGATGTAGCAGTAGAAAATAAGAGATTAATTTTAAGGAGGTAATATTTATGGAATCAAAAGATAGTGAATTAATATCTCATTATTTAATGAATTTTAAATATAATCTATTTAGAACAAAAAGTGTTCTTAAAAAATATGAAAGTTTAATTAAAAAAGAACAACATGTTAATAAAGTAAGGGCTGTTATTATTGATGATGGCAAAATATTAGTGTGTAAGTATAGTGATGTGTTTATGTTACCTGGTGGTAAGAAAGAAAATGAAAGTGATATAGAAGCTCTTCAAAGAGAATTAAAAGAAGAATTAGGTATTATTATTGATGATAATTGTAATAGTATATGTGATTATAGTCAAGTATATCCAAATTATTATGATAGAAAAACAAAATCTATGGTTGAAAGACATAATAGAACTAAATACTTTTTAGTTGAAAAAAATAACATTATTGGTTATACTGAAAGAAATTTATCTAATAGTGAAATTAAAAATAATTTTGAGGCATTTTATATAGGATTTGATGATTTAAAAGAATTACTTGCTGATTATTCATCATCAAATGAAAAATATGATTTCTTTAAAGATGAATTATTATATATACTTAGCATTTTATCTTCATCACCAAAATTAATATTAAAATAAAGAAGTTGAGGTGATAAAATGAAAAATTATAAAACTGTAGCTGATTATTATGCAGAAATGGAAGATATGGAAATAGAATTGGCGGTGAATGGATTGAAAAGGATTGGTAAAAAAAGATTTGATGAATATAAAAAAAATAAGAAAATAATTGATTTACATTCTCATACTTGTTATTCAGATGGAGAATTAGAACCTATAGACTTATTGAACTTAGCAATTGACAAAAGAATATCAATGCTAGCTATTACTGATCATGATACACTAGGTGGAATAAAAGATGCTAGAGAAAATCACTCTGATTTTATTAAAGAAAGCGGAATTGAGTTAATAAATGGAATAGAATTATCTGCTCAAGTACCAAAAGGAATAATGCATATTTTAGGATATGGCATAGACATTTATAATGAAGAATTAAATAATAAAATTGTTGAACTTAAAAATAATAGTATTTATTCTATGATATGTTATTTAAATGATTTAAAAAATAGATATGGAATTAGATTTAGAACTGAAGACATTCAAGAACTATTTAATATTAAAGGAAATCTTGGAAGACCACACTTAGCAAAATTATTAATAAAATATAATTATGCTAATAGCGTTCAAGACGCATTTGATAAGTATTTGTTAGATGTATATGAAAATGTTAGAGATTTAAATAAAAAACCAAGTTATGAAGAGTGCATATCTCTTATTAAAAATGCTGGTGGCTATGCAGTACTTGCTCATCCATATTCATTAAAACAAGATAACATTGAATTATTAAAAACAATAAGAGATATGATTAAGTGCGGTCTTGATGGAATAGAAGTATATCATTCTAATCATTCACTGAGTCAAATGAATGACTATATGCAAATAGCACTTGATAACAATCTATTATATTCTGTTGGAAGTGACTTCCATGGAAAAGGTGTGAAACCAGATATTGAACTTGGAAGTGGAAAAAATAATAATTTAAATATAAATTACGTAACATTATCAAAAAAAATAAGTAAACATTAAAGTTTACTTATTTTTTGTAGAGCTTCTAAATATTTATTTTCAGTAAATCCCAAAGTAGGGGCAGTTTGTACATGATATGGAGCCATTTCCCCACTAAAATATGCATCATCTATAACTATAAATTTACCAACTAAATGTTCATCTAAATACTTTTTAATTTCAAATTCTTTTCCATAATGTGAAGTACCAGTTTTACCAAGTATCTCAATATTTTTATCTAATCCAGAGTTATATAAAAATTCTTTATAGTCCATATGATTTCTCCAAGAACTACATACAACTATTTTGAAACCAGTCTCATTGCATAATTTATTTAAATAAAATATTGCATCAGGGTTTTCAAATGTTCCGCTAAAATTATCAGATTTGATATTTATTACACCATCGAAATCTAAAAATATAACATTATCTAATTCAGATTCGTTCTTTATCATATGAACCTCCAATCTATGATAAGTATAACATGCGATGCTATCTAATTCAATGATTAAGGAAAAATAAGTGTCAAATTTGACTTTTTGGCCTAAATATGGTATAATCTAAATGTCCTTGGAAAAGGATATTAGGTTTGACTTATAGGATTGCAATATAAGTACCTAATAATATAAATACATTTTATTATCAGGTAAAAGAACTATTCATTTGAGTAGTTTTTTTATTTGTATTGACTTTTTATAAATAAAGTAATATAATGTTATTAACAAAAAGTTAAAAACATTATGTTAAAAACAAAAGGAGAGTGTAAAATGAAAAAGAAAATTAAAAATATTTTTAATCATGTTTTTATTGATGGTTTAACTGGAATGGCTTGGGGATTGTTTTCAACTTTAATTATTGGTTTAATAATTGAACAAATTGGAAAATTGGTTGGAGATAATCAAATAGGTAATATGTTAATACTAATTGGAAAAGTATGTTCAATATTAACCGGTGCAGGTATTGGAGTAGGAGTTGCAACTAAGTATAAAAGTTCTCCATTTGTAACTTTATCTGCAGCTGCTGCAGGATTGATTGGAGCATATGCTAGTAAGATTCTTGCAGGAAGTGTATTTGTTAATGGAAGTATTGTTCTTACTGGACCAGGAGAACCATTAGGTGCTTTTTTAGCAAGCTTTGTAGGTATTACTTTTGGTAATCTTGTAAGTGGTAAAACAAAAGTTGATATTATTGCTGTACCACTAGTAACAATTTTACTTGGTGGTGCGGTTGGATTATTGGTTGGTCCTACAATATCAAGTTTAATGACTGCTCTTGGTAATTTAATTAATTGGTCAGTTGAAAAGCAACCATTTATCATGGGTATATTAGTTTCAGTAATTATGGGGATGATATTAACGTTACCTATAAGTTCTGCGGCTCTTGCAATAATATTAAATTTAAGTGGACTTGCAGCAGGTGCAGCTACAGTTGGATGTTCAGCAAATATGATTGGTTTTGCGGTTGCAAGCTATAAGGAAAATAAAGTATCTGGATTATTATCACAGGGCATTGGAACAAGTATGTTACAAGTTCCTAACATTATGAAAAAACCAGTGATTTGGTTACCTGCAATAATAGCAAGTGCTATTTTAGGTCCATTATCTACAATGGTATTTAAAATGACAAATAATGCTTCAGGTGCTGGAATGGGTACATCTGGATTAGTCGGACAATTTATGACATGGCAAACAATGTCAGGTGTTGAAAATCATGTAACACTTTTAATAAAAATAGTATTATTACATTTTATATTACCGGGATTAATAGCTTATTTAGTATCATATGTATTGAGAAAAAAAGGTATAATAAAAGATGGAGATATGAAATTGGAACAATAAAAGTAGCAATGCTACTTTTTAATTTGTAATTATTGTTATATAATTAATACATATTATTTTAATAGGTGATTGTGTTGAGCAAATATAATGAATTAATAAATGAATATGCAAGTGATATATTGAATCATGAAAATGTTTTGAGTCAAAAGAAATATATGCAACATGGTAAGACTAGTATATATTATCATACGTATAAAGTTACTGTAGAAGCTTTAAAACTATCAGATAAATTAAAATTAAAAATTGATAAGAAGTCTTTAATAAGAGGTTGCTTATTACATGATTATTTTTTATATGATTGGCATGAAAATGATAAAAGCCATAGATTACATGGTTTTTCACATGCAAGAAAAGCCCTTGAAAATGCAAAAAAGGACTTTGAATTAAATAAAGTAGAGGAAAATATGATATATACACACATGTTCCCTCTTAATTTAAGAATACCAAAATATAAAGAGAGTATTTTATTGTGCTTGGCAGATAAAATAAGCGCTGTTAAAGAAACTATTAATAGAAAATAAAAAATTTGGATTATCCAAATTTTTTATTTGCATGTATAACTTTGATTTTTAAAATATGTAATTATTTCATCTTTACTCATATTTACTTTGAATGAATCATTTTCATCTGCTTCTACTTTAGTTAAATCTAAATCAAATGTTAATTGTATTACTTTACCATTAATTGTTGATCGACAATTACTATAAGCATTATTTGACTTATTTAAATTTGTAAGAATCATACTACAAAAGTCTTGTGATTTAATAACATTAAATTGCTCATCTGTTTGATTAGAAAAATCTAATTTCATCTGAGTTTCACCAGTTGTTGCAACCTTTTTAGAATCATTATAAGTGATATTAAATGTAACTTCAGTATTGTTTTCAGCTCTTGAACATGAAATAACACTTGTTTTATCTGCACAGCCTGCTAGTAAAAATAACACTCCTACAAGAACTAATAATTTTTTCATACACACCTCCGTTATTATTTTAACATGCTTGACTATAAAAAATAAACTATTATAATAAATATTTAAAAAGGAAGTGCGTTATGTCTAGGGAAGAAAATGTTATAAAATACTACGTAATATGTAATAAATTGAAAGATGTAATTAGGACTGGATGGAAAGATTGGAATGTTAAAAGAGAAAGAATAGAAAGTGTAGCAGAACATATCTTTGGAGTTCAAATGTTAGCTATTGCTATGAAGTCTGAGTATCAATATGATGTTGATATAATGAAAGTTATATTTATGATAGCAATTCATGAATTAGGTGAAACCATCATTGGAGATTTAACTCAATTTCAAATATCTAAAGAAGAAAAGGAAAAATTAGAACATAAAGCAGTTCATGAAATTCTTAGTGGTTTATTAGATGGAAATGAAATTGAAGAATTATTTTTAGAGTTTGATTCTCACAAGACTAAGGAAGCTATGTTTGCATATCAATGTGATAAATTAGAATGTGATATTCAAAGTAAATTATATGATAGTGAAAATTGTGTTGACTTAAATAATCAAGAGAACAATAAAACTTTTTATAATCCAAGAGTTCAAGAATTATTAAAAAGTGGTGAGTCTTGGTCTAGTATGTGGTTGAAATTTGGTCAACAGGTATATCCATATGATGAAAACTTCTTAGCTGTTTCAAATTATGTAGTTGAAAATGAAATTAAAAGAGTTAAATAACTCTTTTTAATTTTTCACAATAAATAACTAGTTTTTATTAGATAAAATTGTTATAATGTAAAATAGGAGAGTGAAGTTATGAAAAAACATTCCTTAATTATTACAATTTTATTATTATTTATTGTAAATATTACAGTATATGCTGAAGAAATTCCTACAATTACAATAAATGGTGTATATGATTACTTAGGCGAAAATGAAGAAACTGGTGAGTCTATTTTAGAATCAGTAGAAAAAGATAATGATACATATTATCATATGAGTGGAATTTCATTTCGAGTACCATATACAATAGATAGTATAAATGAAAATTATTGTTTGTTAAGAGAAACAAGTGGCGGAAATAATGCTGAATATGTAAATGTTAATTGTGATTATGAGCAAGAACCATCAGAACCAGATTACTTCGATGCGTGTGATCACTGTTTTATTAGATATTCTATGGTCAAGAAAAGTGAATATGAAGTATTAGCTGAAAAATATAGTGATCAAGCATGGATTTATACAACTTTAGATAAATATAATATTGTTAATATTAATATTAAAAATAGTAATTATTATGATGTTAATAGTTTAAGTTTAAGTGTTAAAGATATTAAAGATGAAAATGGACAAACTATTAATAAAACTTCAGGAAAATATGTTCTTAATCCTGAAGTTAAGAATTATAGTATTCGTTTAAAATTATCACAGGTACTAGATAACATGAATTATAATTATTATTATCAAGTACATGAAATTGATAAATATGGAAATAATACAGGAAGTTATGAAAGTGGTGATGAAATCACACCAGATGGAGATATATTAACTATACCTTTAAATATTGAACAAATTACAACTGGTAAATTCCAATTTTATATTAATGTGAAAATAAAAAACAATTCTAATGAGTATTCAAAATCTATCGATACTAAGACGTTAGAATTTGAATTAGAAGGAAGAAAAAACATTAATGTTTCACTAAACTATAAAAATAGTGATAAAAATATAGAATATAAAAATAGTGAATTTATTATAATGAGTGAAAACTATAATGAAACAAATCCATTATTAATAAATATAGATTTAGAAAATTATGGGTCTGATGATATTAATGGTATAATTCAATTTAGGGAATGTATATTTGATTCTAATCTTGGAAGTGATGTTTGCACCAAAAAATAT
>CAMKNB010000027.1 GCA_946414095.1 uncultured Mycoplasmatota bacterium | reverse complement strand
CTCTTCAGGGGGTTTTGGTTGAATACTTCCATATTGTTTCGTAGAAGTATTCGATGACATATTTCTATGTCAATTTAATTATATAATGATTATTAATTTATTGTCAATTAATAAATTAATATTTTTTACAAATTTTGTATTTCATTATACAATTGATTCCAATTATTTACTCTCTTAACACTTGTTTCTTTATTTATATTTATTTCTGAATTAAATAATATTGTTTTAATTCCTTCTCTTGCTAATTCTTCACAAGTATCTATTGCATCATCTATCATTAAATCAATTTTTTCATTCTTACATGTTTCTATTTTAAATGTTTGTCCTGTAATTAATTTATCATAATTAATATTATTTCTTTTTAAATATTCTTCACAAAATTTTTGAGCATTTTCATAAAATTTATCACTTCTTGCTGTTATTATAAATATTTTATTTCCTTCACTTCTTAATTTATCTATTACTTCTTTTGCATTTTCTTTTGTTTTAATATCATTTCCTATATTTCTAGCATGATCATTAAAGAATCTTTTTACTACATCATCATCTAAAAAACCTCTAATAATTCTTTCAAAACTTTTTATTAATCTATTGTCCGTACAATAAACACTATCATATTTATAGCAATATTCTTTTACTACTTCACTAGAATTAGTAATTGTATCATCTATATCAATACCTATATTCATTATTCACCTCGCTATAAGATTATAACATATATTTTTTATTTTTTAATTAATTTTAATCCTTGTGTAAACTCATCAAATGTAGTTATTTTTTCTTTAGTCTCTCTTTCTACTTGAGCTAATGCATCATACAAAACATATGATGGTTTACATCTACCATATAGTATTGCTTGATTATAATAATTGCTTATACTATCATCTTTAAAATCATTTTCTCTTAATAGCATATATAATATTGTATTAGCAAGTTCTTTTATATTATGTTTATATACATCATATGATTCATTATAATAATCAAATTCATATGAATCTGTATCTATTATACTAATACTACCATCTTCACCAAATAACATATTCTTATCATGAATATCATGTACTAATAAATTATGTTCAATAGAAAAACGTTTCATTTCATTTTCGATTCCATCTACATTATTAATACACTCAACTATATTCATACTTCCAATTGGTTCAGTTATAAAAAAGCCATTGACGTATCTCATTAAATAACCAAGTAAATTTTCATCTTTTTTACTATTAAAATATATAAAAGTTGATGGAAACACAAAATAATTACTTTTAATTTTTGATAGTTTTCTTAATGTTTCTAAATCTGGACTAGTACTAAATTCCTTATAAATAGTTTTTTTATCTACTTGATAACAAACACCATTAACTCCGCTTCCAACTTCTTTTACTCTATAATTTTTAGGTAGTTTTTTATAAACTATATATTTTTCTTCTAACATAATAATCACCTAGTAAGAAGATATTTTAACATACTATTTTTACTGTGTAAATTATTTAAATTATAATTTACTTTATGCTCATTATTATGATAAAATTATTTTGATAATAGGAGTGTGTAGAAATGGCAAGAAATAATAACAAAAATAATCTACGTTTTATAGGTTACAATGAATTATTTAATGAGTTTTTAGACTATGAAGAATATCGAACTAATGAAGCACTACAAAAGTTATATGAAAATTTAAATTTCATGGATGTTACTGATACATATACACTTAGTATGATGCAAGAAGAAGCCTTAAAATTATTAAATAGTTTAAAAGAAACAGATGTAGAAGAATTGCTTGATAGATATCGATTCAACAAAAAATATTTAATTAACAGTGTAAAAGAAGAGTTTAGAAGAAAAGAAGGAGAATTGTCAAAAATTGAACAATCTATTGAAGATGAATATGATTTAGATGATTCATTGGAAGAAAACTACGAAGATGATTCAGAATATACTTATGATAGAACTTCAAGTAATTTGCAAAATAGAACTAAAGTTAAAAGAAAAGGTTTGCCAAAAATATCTATACTACCTAAAAAAGAAAAACAAAATTTCTGTAATTATGATCAATTTATGGATGCACTAACTAATGTAAAAGACAGAAGCAAAGAATTAGGAGATTTGTTTGATTATTTAGATTTATCTTCCATTGATGAAATTGTTAGAAAAAATAGAATAAATAGTGTTGCTAAAATATATAGAAGAAGTGTTGAAAAAGCATTTAGTTTTCTAAAAAAATCTGATGTTGATGCAATTAATAATTATTTAGAATTTACATATGGAAAAGGAATAAGTTATAAGCAAAAATATATATTAAATGAATTTACCAATAGATTAAAAGAAAGATTTAATAGTTTATCTTCAAGACAATCATTTGGAACTTTTGATAATCCTTATTCTGATGATGATCAATACTCATTTGATGAAGAAAGTCAAGATACTTGGTCAAATACTCATGGTAGCCAAAATTTATCTTCAACTCCTAGTAGTTCTATGAGAAAATTTAAATCTTCCAAACCTATAATTTCTAATAAAGAAAGTTCAAAATTTAGAACTGTTCAAAAAAATTTAGGAACAGCAGGTTATACTACTGATGTTAGTTCATTTGATCCTAATTTTGATAAAACTAGTAAATTTGTTTCAAGTAGTACATCTAAAGAATACAAAAGTACTCCTGTAGGAATGTTTAAAACACCAAATGTTGAAATGACAGGAGAGCAATTAAGAAGTTTCTTTAAATCTGATGGAACTAGTGTTATTGATTACATTGATAGAGAATTTGGAACAAATATAGCTAAAAACTTTTTCGAACAATTTAAAGATATTAAAACTGATGATATTAGAAAATATGTTGATAGAACTAATCAATTAATCGAAGATACAATGTTTTATTCTTATTTTCCTGATGTTAAAAAAATAGTCGAATCTGTTAAATCATATTTTCATTTAGAATTTTCTCCAATTAAAGAGGATAAGGATATATTAGAAGAGTTAATAACAGATGAATTAAGATATTATCAACAAAAAAATATAGAAAAGCATTTGCAAAGTATGGATACAACATTCTTAGGTTCTGCTAAAAGATTATCAAGAGATGATTTTGCAATTGATGAAATTGGAGCAAAAATGGTTTTTGATGAATTACATACTACATATCTTCCACATTATGCATTAACTAAATCTGCTTTTGATAAGCCAGTAATAATTAGAACAAATAGAAAAGAACTACCTGAAGAGTATATTACTAAACAGTTAACTGGAGGTTCATTTTTATCTAATCCTACAGATGTTGAAGTAAGTAAAGGACAAAAAGGTGAATATCTTGTTACGGCTAGTATGTCATCAAGATATAAATTATAGTTTAAATAAAAAAGGATATTTTAATTAAATATCCTTTTTTATTTTGCTTTCAATGCTTTATAAATCTTTTTCCATAAATTACTTGATGAATAATTAAGTATTCCAACTTTATATACTTTAAGTCCATATTTATATAGTAATACACAAACTAGTGCTAAAAGTGATATTGCAACTAACAATCCAAATATGCTTATTTCACCAAGTGTATACATTACAGGGGCCAGTATACCAGAAATAAATGGAATGTATGCCATTACTTTAATAAATACAGCACCTCTAAATATTGATGCATATATAGCTAAGAAATATCCTAACATAAGAAATACCATAACTGGTGTTTGAATTTGATTATAGTCTTCCATACTAGTTGTTATACTTGCAAGTATACCTGTTAATAACGAATATGCTAAGAAACTTAGTAATATTAATATTATAAATAATGGAATACCAGCTACTAGTTTTGATGCTATATCGCTTTGTAAGAATAGATTTATATATTCATTAATCTTACCAACGCTTTCTGGATTAGAAGATACTACATCGCTCATAGTACTTGTAATGCCACTTGATGTAAAGACTCTTATTATTGAACCAATTAAAGCATATAACAATAATAATGCTCCTTGTACAATTGCAAACACATTTGATGAAATTAATTTAGACATAAAATGAGCTTCAGGACTTACACTTGAAATTATAATTTCCATACTTCTAGAAGTTTTCTCTTCATTAATTTCTGCTCCTATCATTTGTACAATTAATACTATTAACATAAAGAATGGAATTATGAATACTATGGTAACTATGCTTCCAATAAGTTCCATAAATTCTTCATCTTCTTTAATATCTTCACTTAATATTACTCTATTAATTTCAACGCCTTTATACACTTCATCTAATGTACTTTGATCAATACTAGCAAGTTTTAATGCTGCATTAGCTTTAGTTGTATTTAATGCATTAATAATATTTTGATATAATACGCTATCTACATATTCAAATGATATAAATTCAACATCAAATACTTTTTCAAAACTAACATCTTCTATTTCTTTAATATAAACAATAATATCATTTGTTTCATCTTTTATTATTTCTTCTTTTAATTCATCTAATGATTTCTCAGGCTTAACAACTTTAGCATTATAGTTTTCAAGTACATCTAGATAACTATTTTCCATAATATTTTCAAAGTCATCATAAACCCCTACTTCATCAACAACATAAATATTTACAAGTTCATCAAAATCTCCACCAAAGAATTTAACTATTGTATCTAAGTTAATAACTGCTATTATTATTATGCAAAGTACTATATTAATTATTTTAAATGGTTTAGTATTAATTTTCTTTTTAATACTATCTCTTGTTAAGAAACTAAATTTATTCTTCATATGATTCACCTACTTTATCTATAAATATTTCATTTAATGTTGGCTCTTCTACAACAAACTTAGTAACATTATCACACTTAGATAATTTTTTAAATATGCTACTTACATATTTTATATCTTCTATTTTGATAGTATATTCTTCTTTATTCTTTTCTAAACTTATAACTCCTTTAGTTTTGTTTATCTCTTCTTCATCTAAATCAGCAACTACTTTTATATTTTTACGTCTATAATCAGATTTTATTTTAGATAATTTACCACTCAATACAACAGAACCTTTAACAAGAATAATTAATGAATCACAAAAGTATTCGATATGTTCCATCATATGTGAAGAAAATATAATAATTGTTTTTTCTTTTTTAAGTTTTAATATTTCTTTTTTAAAAAGTTCTACATTTATTGGATCAAGTCCACTAAATGGTTCATCTAAAATTAGTAATCTTGGTTTATGAATTACACTTAATATAAATTGTATTTTTTGTTGATTTCCTTTAGATAATTCTTTTATCTTTTTATTTTTATATTCTACTATGTTAAATTCTTTTAAATATTCATCTAATCTTTTTTCAACTTCTTTTTCACTAAGACCCTTTAATACACCATAATAAATTGCTTGTTCTAATACTGTTTTTGTTGGAAGTAAACTTCTTTCTTCAGTTAGAAAACCAATTTGATCAGTTACACTATAATCTATTTTTTTACCATCTAAAGTAATATTTCCTTCTGTCATGTCAAGTAAACCCATTATCATTCTAAATGTTGTTGTTTTTCCAGCACCATTTACACCAAGAAGTCCAAATATTTCTCCCTCTTTTATTTCGAATGATACATCATTTACTGCTCTAAAGTCTTCATAATATTTTGTAACATGTTCAACTTTTAGCATATTTTAACATTCATCCCCGTTTCTATTCCTAATTTTTCTGCTTCATCTTTATTCATATGAAGTTCTAATTTACATGTTTCATCTGACTTAATATGTACATCTCCTAGTACTACTCCATTTTCATATTCTACAGTAACGGTATCACCTTTATTTACATTAAAAGTCACAAGATCTTCTGCACTCATATGAATATGTCTATCAGCTACAATAGTACTTTCTACTGCATGATATCTTCCATTTGGCCCTATTATATCTACTGTTTCACTACCCTTTAAGTCACCACTTGTTCTAATCGGAGCATTTATACCAAAGTATTCATTATCTCTTTCTAATAATTCTACTTGAGTATAATTTCTACATGGACCAATTATTCTAATATGTTCTAAAGTCTTACCATTTTTTTCTATTGTAACAGTTTCTTCACATGCAAATTGTCCTATTTGAACTAAATCACGTTTATTAGTAAGATTATAGTTTTTTCCAAAAAGAACTTCTAACGCTTCTTTAGTTAAATGAACATGATGATTAGAAACACCTACTTTTATATCCATAACTCCTCCTATTATCTAGTAATATTATAATATATTTAAAATGAAAATAAAACATACTAATAGTTGTTTATCACATTTTTTTATTGTTTATCATTTAATAATATAGAGGTGAAATAAATGAATGGAAGTTATTATAAATCTCCTATTTTTATTAATGATTTAGAAAGGGACACTTATGCACCACAAAATACCGAGAACTATAGTCCAAACTATAATACGGAACAAAGTTATATTGAAAACATTTTAAGGAACAATATAGGTAAAAAAGTTAGAGTACATGCATCATTCAGTGACTCTAATGAATGGAGAGATAGAGTATTTACTGGAATTATAGAACATGCAGGAAGAGATAATTTAGTTATAAATGATGTTGATAATGATAAGTATTATTTAATATTAATGATTTATTTAGACTTTGTTGAATTCAATGAAGAAATAACATATGCTAAATAACTTTAAAAATTAATTATTTTTTGTTATAATTAATTATGGTGATAACATGACTAAAACAAACATAATATTACTAGTTATAGAAATAATTTTAGTTTTTGTGTTTTTATGCTTAATTTTATATAAGTATTCTAAAGAAAAACTTGATAATATATTACATAGATTAAATGAAGCTGAAGACGAGTGTGTTAATAACCTAAAAACAAAATATGATTTATTACTAGAAATGATTAAGATAATAGAAACTAAATATAAAGTTGAAAGTAAAGCTTTCGATGAAACAAAAAAAGTAAATATTGATTCTGTTAATTCTTTTAAAAATGAAAAATTATTAAATAAATGCTACAAAGAAATAATACAAGTTAAAGAAGACAATAAAAAAATAAAAGAAACAAAAAATTTTAAGGAATTAATTAATAATTATAATCAAAATGAATTAAGAATTATTTCTACTAGAACTTATCATAATAAATACACATTAATATATAATAATCTATTAAAGAAATTTCCATATAATATAATAGCAAAGATAAGGAGATATCAAATTAAAACTCTTATTGATGGAAAAGAAATATCAAATAACTTTAATAATGATTTAGAAGTGTAATACACTTCTTTTTAATTCGAAAGGATAATTATGCCAAACTATAAAACTCATTCAATTCATTCAGAAATGGTACTTCCTTATATTGATAAAAGAATATATATTGATAAGGAATTATTAAAAATATTTTCATTTGGGCCAGATGCTTTAGTATTTAGTGATATTAGAACATTTGATAATCAACATAACAAAGACTCTAAACTTTTTTTTGAGTGTCTTATTAAAACTATTAAAATGTGTAATTATCAGTATGATAATGAAATAATGGCTTTTTTATATGGTCAACTTGAACATTTTATTTTAGATTCAACATTTCATCCATATATTTTCTATGTTACTCCATCTATTAGAAAAAAATATTTGTTAGATAATCATGCTAATTTTGAACTATGGTTAGATGATTATTTTATGGAAAAATATGATAAACGTGATAAAAAATATTATTCTAAAAGATTTTGTCAAAATTTAAAATTAAGAAGTATTATAGATTATGTATACAGACAAATATATTCGTGCTATTATGCTAGTAATAAATATTCTTTTGGCACAGATGTATTATTAACTCTTGAAAATGCTAGAAGCAATGATAAAGTAATACCAGTCATTACAAAAAAGCTCGGTATAAGTGATATATCATATGATAAGTTAAGTAGAATTAATCCATTTTTAAATACAAATAGAGATGAATGGTATAACCCATTTACCCTTGAAAAACATAAGGAATCAATAAACGAATTATGGAATAAATCTGTTGAATTATATATGCAAGTTATTGAAGATGTAAATGGATACTTATATGATAATAAAGAATATAAAAATAGTATCATAGATAATGATTTATCATATGATACTGGATTACCTGCTTGTAGAAAGAAAACAATACTTGTTACAAAATATATTAATAAGGAAGTTTAAAATTAACTTCTTTTATATTGTTCTTTTTTAAGAAATTATTTGCTTTAGAAAAGGGCTTACTTCCAAAAAAACCATTTCTAGCAGAAAAAGGACTTGGATGAGTGCTTTCAATTACTAAGTGTTTTGGATTTGTTATATATTTTTTCTTTTCTCTTGCAAAATTACCCCATAATATAAACACAACAGGTTCTTCTTTTAAATTCAAAAGTTTAATTATATGATCTGTTAATAATTGCCATCCTAAATCTTTGTGTGATGCTGGTTCATCTTTCCTAACACTAAGTACACTATTTAATAAGAGTACTCCTTCTTTAGTCCATGGAGTTAAGTCTCCACATTCACTAGGAACTATTCCCAAATCATCATATAGTTCTTTATAAATATTTTGTAAGCTTGGAGGAAGTTTAATTCCTTTTTGTACACTAAAAGATAGTCCATGTGCTTCACCTTCTCCATGATATGGATCTTGTCCAAGAATAACTATTTTAGTATCTTTATAAGAAGTATTTTTAAGAGCATTAAATATATTTTCAAATGCTGGATAGCAAGTATGAGTTTCATATTCTTTTTTAACATTAGACATAAATTTATTAAATCCATTACTCTTCCATACACTATCTAATACCTTATCCCAATCATTACCTATCATAAGTCACTTCCTCATTAGTTTTATTATACAATAAGAATTAATAAGAATCATAATAAATATTAAAATATCAGTATATTTCCACAAATAAATATTATTAATGTATACTGAACTTATAACAACAAGAATAAAAATTATACTACTAATGTTAGTAACTTGTTTATTATTAAAAAGATAATCTATATTACTTTTTAAAATATAATAACCACTTAATAATGTAGTAAGTGCAAATAATATAATAATAATTAATAATATGTACAAACTAAAATTACCTCCAATATAGTAAAAAATATTTGTAATAAGCAAATTATAATCATTTATTAAACTATGATTGTACTTATATATTAAAATTAAGGAACTAATTAATAATGTATTCATTAATGTAATAAAATAAACTGCTAATAATTGGTATTTAATTGATATATCAATATTATTATTATCACTTCCAGAAGAAATACTAGTAGTTCCAATTAATATTTCATTCATGAACATGCTTCTAATTGTTCCAATTAAAAAGCCACTGAAAAATGATTTGAATGTTAATAAGTTGTTAATTTCTAATTTAAAACTCATAATTAGTTCATTATAATGAGTAACTATTCCAACTAAACAAATTAGTATAAATAATAAACATTTAAATGGAACAATAATATTCATTATCTTTTTAACTTCTTTAATAGATAACTTTATAGTTATTAAAAGCATTATTAATATAGCAAAAAATATATACAAATCATTAACTACGTGTATATTTTTAAATATATTATATATAGTATTTACTTGAATCATCTGAAATAAAAAAGAGTATAACAATATAAGAATTATTATTGATATAACTGATAATGCTTTATTATTTAAACCATATCTTGTAATGAAATATGGTCCACCTATATATGAATCCTTACTTTTCTTTTTATATTTACTTCCATAGTATGCTTCATAGTATGTTAGTGATGTCGTAATAAATGAAAAGAACAATATCCATATAACTGAAGAAAATCCACCAATTATTATTGAAGAGGTTGTTCCAATAATACTTCCTACTCCAATTTTAGTACCAAGTGCTAAAAACAAAGCACTTTTATCTTCTTTTATTAATTTTTTTATATCTAATCTGTAGTTTATAAATTTAAGCTTTATACTAAGATAAATAGAAAAAATAATCATAAATATAATTAATATAATCCACATACTTAATAATATAAAAAGCTATCATTATTTATGATAGCTTTCATTGTTTATTATTTTAAATGATCTATAAATTTGTTCTAATAATATTCCTCTAAATAATCCATGAGGAAATGTCATATCAGACATTGAAATCTTTTTATTAACAAATTTTTTCACATCATCATTTACTCCATTAGAACCACCAATTATAAATGTAATATTTCCATATCCTTCTAAAAATATATTACTTATTAATTTAGATAATTCAATTGAATTTAATTTATCTCCTTTAATATCCATATAAATGTTATAATCTTTTCCATTTAAAACTTTTAATATTTCATTTGATTCAGTATTTATATCATTATCTTTTAATTCAATTATTTCAATTTTATGATATTTTGAAATTCTAGATTTATAATCATTTATTAAATCATTCAAATAAGACTCTTTAATTTTACCAACACATACTATTTTTATCATTATTTATATAATGTAAGTGGATTAATTGTATTTCCATCTTTTTTGACAGTTAAGTGTAAGTGCTTTCCTGTACATGATCCTGTACAACCCATAATACCAATTAATTGTCCTTTATCCACTCTATCTCCTACTTTAACAATTGCTTTTGATAAATGCATATATGTAGATGTATAACCATTTTCATGATTAATAACTATATTTATACCGGCACCACCACCACTCCATCCTGCATGTGTAACTTTACCACTTTGAATAGCAAATATATTATTAGATGCTGTACCTGTAATATCTGTTCCATTATGTAAGTGAGCTGTTTTTCTAATAGGGTGAATACGATAACCATAATGAGATGAAATTCTAAATGGTTTAACTGTTGGCCATGCCCAATATGTTGTATTTCCATAGTAGACAACATTTTTAGCTCCATATACCATTATTCTATCTACAGATTCTCTAATTACTTCATTTTCTACTTGAGCAGTATTAACAATAGAGTTATTTACTTGCTTAGTAGCAAATGTAACTTTAGATAACCCATTAGATCCTTGCTGTTTTACATAAGATTGATCAGAATTAATAGTTTTATCATATATTATTTTAGTTTCATACTTAATAGTTTGATATTCTGTTTCAAACGATTCAATTACTATGTCAGATAATGGGTCAACGTGAGCTACTGTAACTTCTTGTCCAACAGCAAGTAATGCATTTTCTCCAGCTATATCTGGATTGGCTATCAAGAAGTCAGAGACACCAAGTTTGTTATTATAAGCAATTGTTTCAATTGTATCAGTTGATTTAACTTTATACTTACTTGTTAAATTAGTAGTACCAAATAAGAAATACATACTAAGTGACTCAGCATCTGTAAATATTTGTTCTTCAGTAGATACGTATGCTTTTTTAATTGAAACATTATCTTTAAGATATATATTTGTAATTTCAACACCAGTATCTACAATTTCTTCTTGTTCTCCATTTATGTAATCTTCATATTTTGATTCATTAATAAATGCTAATACAGTATTTCTTACTGCAACATCTAAATCTTCTTTATTTAATATATAAAATGTTTTCTTACTTTTATCTCTTGTAATTGATACTTCGTATCCTTCTATTGTAAAAGGATCTAAATCTTTTATTTCATTATATACTTCTTTAGCAGTCATTAGATCTGTCTTATATGTAGACACTTCTTGTATTTCTAAGTTATTTGGACTATGTACCTTATCTACTTTATATTTATCTTTAATTTCTTGTTGTTCATTATCAATTAATTCTAATAATTCATCTTTTGAAGCTATTAATCCTATTCTTTCTCCACCAAGATATACTTGATAATAATTATGAATTTGCCTTTCTTTTGGAACAAATGTTATAGATAAATATAATATAAGTGCGGACATAATAATTCCAAAAAATAAACTTCCTAATGTTACTTCCTTATTATTCATTTTCATCTTCCCTACTTGAGTAATTGTCAAATGAACCAGTATTTAATTGGAATATTAAATCTACTGTTCCAGTTTGACCTGCTCTATGTTTTGCCACTAATAGTTCTATTTTTCTATTTGGATTAGAATTATATTTACCATATTCATCACTATGTAAGAATAAAACTATATCGGCATCTTGTTCTATAGAACCAGATTCTCTTAAATCTGATAATTTTGGTTTACTATCTTCACCTTTTCTTTGTTCAACACTACGAGAAAGTTGTGCCAATGCTATTACTGGTATTTCAAGTTCCATAGCAAGTCTCTTAATATCCCTACTTATTTCACCTACTTCTTGTACTCTTTGACCAGCATATTTATTTGAACTAGATAATAACTGCAAATAGTCTATTACAATTAAATCAAGTCCATCTTTAGAATTTTTTAATTTTCTACACTTTCTTCTTATCTCACTTACTGTAAGACCAGCAGTATCATCTATGAAAAACTTAGTATCAGATAATTCACTCATAGCTTCATTCCATTTTTTCCAATCTGTATTTTTAAGTTTTCCAGTCTTAATTACATCACCATCTATTTTACCAACGCATCCAAACATTCTCTTTAAAAGTTCTTCTGCAGACATTTCAAGAGAGAAAAATGCAACACTTTTCTTTTCTCTAATTGCAGCATTTAAAGCAACATTTAATGCGAAAGCACTTTTTCCAGCACCTGGACGTCCAGCTATAATAATAACTTGATTCTTTTGAAGTCCACGAGTCATCTTATCAAAATCATAATATCCAGTTCTAATACCAGTAAATTCACTTTTAGATTCAGATAACTCTTCTATTTGTTTTTGAAGTTCAGGAAGTACATCCTGAATTCTTTTAATATCCTTACCTAATTTATCATTATAAACAGCAAGAACATTTCTTTCAGCATTCTCAACTATGTCAACTATTGAATCTTGTTCATCATAACAATCTTCTTGTATTTTACTACTCACTGATATCAAATTACGTAATATACTTTTTTCAAACATTATTTTTATATAATAATTTAAATTTGCTGTAGAAGGAACAGAATTAATAATTTCAGTTATATATTCAACGCCACCTACTTTAGACAATTCTTTATTCTTATCAAGTTCATTACAAACAGTATTCACATCAATTGGATTGTCATTATTGTGAAGTGTTTTCATTGCTCTATAGATAGTTTTATTTGCTTCACTATAAAACATATCATCATTAACTTCATCCATGATTTTATCTAAAGCATCTTTTTCTAAAAATCCACAACCAAGTACAGATATTTCTGCTTCAATATTTTGAGGTTCTTTTCTTGGCATACTTCCTCCTTATTATTTTTCTAGTATTACATTAATATTAAATGACACTTTCTTATGTAAGTTTACTTTAACTACATGTGTTCCTAATGAATTAATTTCTTCATTAATTTGTATTTTCTTCTTATCAATATCAAATCCTAATTTAGATATTTCCTCACTTATTTGTTTACTAGAAATACTTCCAAATACTTTATCATTATTTCCAGTTTTAACTTTAAACTTAATTATTTTATTTTCTAATTTAGCTTTAACTTTATTACATTCTGCGATTAATGCATCTTCTTTATCCTGCCTATCTTTAATTTCTCCATTAAGTACTTCTACACTTTTAGTAGTATATGGAACCGCTAATTTTTCAGCTATTAAATATTTAGCATATCCATCTTTAACTTCCTTAATTTCATCTTTTTTTGCCTGTTTTTTAACATCTTGCAAAAATATAACTTTCATATATGCACCTCCCACACATTTAATGTATAATTATTATAACACAATACTAAGTTAAAAAAAAGTTTGTTTAAATTGAAATAGTTTCAAAACTATTATATAATTATCTATATAGTAGAGGTGAGTCAAATGGATGAAGGATTAAATAAACTTAAGCAATTTGAATCAACATTAAAAGCATACTTATTACAAGAGTTTGGAAAATATTTACCAGAAGATAAAATATCATTATTAAATGCTAAAAACTATGCAGAAGGTAATTACAATATTAATCTTAGTGATTCAGAAATGCGCGGAAATGTTACAAGAAGCATGTTAAGAGATTCTATAAATGTTGAATGCGTAAAAGAAGTACAATTAAATGAAGGCGTAAACTTATCTATTAATTATGGACAAAGTTTAGAAAATGCATTAATTGAATATTATACCAGAAACTTATCTCAAAAATATGGTTTTAATATAAATGATATTCCAGAACTAGCTGGTGATTTAGAGATAATTAGATTATTAAACCAGAAATTAGATTCATCATTTGATTCTACTGTATTTAATAGTGATGCTATTAAATTATTAGAAGCTGCAAATGTAAAAGAAATTATTGAAAAATATGATAAAGATGCTATTAAAGAATATTTAGAGAAGAATAAAAAAGTTGCATCTCAAGTTGGACAAATAGATGATAAAAATGCAGAAAATGAATTAATGAAAGAAAGCACTGATAGAAAAAATAGTGTTCAAATAGTTTGGTTAGATGGAAAAAAATATATAAAATATATTAACCAAGATGGAAACGTTAGTTTAACTGAAGTGCTTGATAATGGCCAAATTGAAGAATTTTATAAAAGAAAACTTGCTGAATTGAAACCAGGTGAAAAACTAGATCCAGAAAAATTCAAACAAGAATTATCTGCTCTTACAAATGATACTAATCTAACTAAAACTGAAGATGTAGAAACTGAATATTTAAACCATAAAGAAGTAAACATGCTGCATTTTATTGAGGCAAATGAACAAATAAAACAAGAAGCTAAAAAAGATGTTGTAACACATAATAATGATATGAATATACACGTAGTAGAAAGTACTAATGATATCGTAGTTACAGAAGATAAAGATTATAGTGTTGATGCTCATATAGTTAAGAATGGTGAAGCTCAAGCTAAAAGAGAAGCAATGCAAAACATGCAAGATATAAGTTCTAGAGTGCTTTCAAAAGAAGAATATAAAGAACTAATTGATAGATTTTCAAAAGGTGAAAATTTAACTATGGAAGAACTTGAATCATTGAAAAGAACAAGTCAATATTTCATAGATAACGGTGAAACTATTGATGATGTAATGCAAGAAAGCGGAGCGGTATTATCACCATACAATAAAAATAAAAACGCTAATTACGGATTTAGTATTTCTAATTTTATAACTGTACTAGTTTGTGCTGGCGCTATTTGTACATTAATAATGTCAATTTATTTAGTATTATTTTATAGATAATTAAAAATAGTCGTAAGACTATTTTTCTTTATACAAAATTAGTGCTGAAAAGCAATAAATTTGTTCATTTGAATAAATTGATACTGCAGTTCTAAATTGTATATCAACTACATCAATTTCTTCATTGATAAATGAATTAATATCCCTTTCTAAATCTTTTTCATGTCCTTCATCAAATATTTTAACTTTCATAAATTTATCATATCAAATATATAATAAAAATAATGTCGAAATACAACATTATTTTTTATTTTGTTCTTCTCTAATTTTCTTTCTTATTTCATCAAGCTTAATTCTATTAGTTTTTTCTATTCCTGCTTCTGCTTTATTCTTATTTAAATATAGTCCAATAACAAATATGTAAGCAAGAACATAAAACCAAAACAATAATATTACAATATTAGCAAGATTTCCATATACTAAATCATATCTAGCAATATTATTAATATAATATGAATATCCGATTGTTACTATTAACCAAGAAATAGTAGTAAAAAAAGCACCCTTATTCATATATTTACTACTAACTTTTTCATCAGGAGCAATAACGTATACTAACTTTATTATATAAAACATTATTAATAATGAAACAGGTATCTGTAATATAGTATATAATGCATCAATATTTTCCCTATTAATTGAAATAAAATCAGTAAACATACCAATAAGATTAATAATTGATCTACCAAATAAAGGTACTATCATAATAAATGCTATAAGCAATATTAATATAATAGTTAACACTAATGATTTAATCATTCTTTTAAGAAAACTTGAATTTTCAAAATGAAAAATTGTGTTGCTTGCTAGAATAATTGCATTGCATCCATTTGTCATAACAACCAAACTTAGTACAATAGTAAGTACTGATCCACCTGTAAGTTCACTAGTGAAAACAGGTTGTAAAAACTCAACTACATTACTAGGAAAAGTCTTTACAAGAAAGTTTTGTATGGTATTCATTGGTAAATTAAATGATGTAAGAAAATAAAATAATAACGAAATGATTGGTATTATAGATAAAAAGAAAGAATATGCAAGATTACCTGGCAATATTCTAATTTCTTGACTAGTTAATATATTAGATATTCTACTTATTCTTTCTTTCATTTTTATTTTCCTTTATTCTTATTAATCATATTTAATGAATCATTAATTGCATCATCAATAGTCATTTCTTCACTTAGTATCATTTTATATCCTATTGATACTCCGTATTCCTTATTAGGTAATGATGATGAAAATTCACGATTTAATTTATGAATGTATGAACTAATTTTCTTTTCATCATGTCCAACTAAATAAATAATAAACTCATCCCCATCAGTTCTCATTATTTCAGAATTGTCTCTTTGAGTTTTAATAAGTACACTAGCAACAGCTTTAATTTGATTATCACCTGCTTCATGACCTATTTTATCATTTAAAACTTTTAATTTATTAATATCAATAACGATTATAGCCTGAGGATACACTTTAGTAGATGACCAAAAATCTATATTATCGTTAAGATAATTTCTATTTTTTAAATTAGTCATCGCATCAAAATAATACAATCTATCTTCCTTTTTAATTCTTTTTGTATTAACACTTCTTTTAATTAAAGTGTATATTACAAATGACAATACTAATATTCCAATAACTATATATAGTAAATTAGTAATAATGAAATTTAATATTCTATTATTCTTTAATGTTTCAATTACATCAAATACACTTTCATTCTTCATCTCATTTGAACTTAATGTACTCAAATAGAAATCAAATAATTTATTTAAAGCTTCATTATCTTTCTTAAGTAAGAAAGAATTGTTTAGTTTAACTGTATCACTATACCTAATTGAATAATTCTTAAATGAAGAATTTTTATAGTAATCATAAACTTCCTTATCAACAATAATAATTGAGTTATCATCAATATTCTTAAGCATAGACTTGATACTTGAATAATCATTTATTTCAAATAGATTTTTACTAGCCATATTATATTTAAGATTCATATTATTTAACATACTAACATTTATATTAGTTAAACTATATAATGAACTTATGGCCATATTATTTTTATTATGTGCAAGAACTACATATTCACTAGGTCCAAGAGTTCTTGTATTATCATAATTTTCACTGCTTATAGAATAATAGTTAAGAACTATATCTACTTTTTTATCTGAAAGAGCTGAACTTAATTCCTTAACATCTTTATATTCAATGTATTTATAAGTTACACCTGTCATCTTAGAAAACTTATTTAAATATGTTGCTGTTAAGCCAGTAAAGTCTCCACCAATCATTCCTTCATATGGAATATTTTCAATATATCCTACAATAAAATCTTCATTAGTAATAGATTCTTTTTGTAACTCTGTATAATTCTTTGTATCATAATAAATATTTAAGAAATATGAATTAATTCTAGAATTTGCTTTCTCTTGCCATCTATTATAAAATTTTGTCATTATACTGTTTAAAGTTTCATTTTTTTCTTCAGATAAGTCCAAACAATAATAAGAATATAATCCATCTAAATGATAAACAATGTTATAAGTATCGCTATTAACAAGTCTATTTATATATTTATACATAGGTATAATAGCATATTCAATAGATTTACCATCTAGCGCAGACACAAGTGAATTATAATCATCAAATCCACTATAAGATATATTTGAGTATTCTGTTAAATGATAAGAAATAATAGCTTTATCACTGTTTAAAATACCAATTTTTTTATTTTCTAAATCACTTAACTTATTAATATTATTATTTGCACCAATCACAACAAAATGATCTCTATAAAATAACACATCTTCATCATCAAGTGTATTTTTATTAACTAAATTAAAATCTCCCTTAGATGTAGTATTAATTGTTAAATTTAGTCCAGTATCTTCCTTCAAAGCATTAATATAATCATAAAAAACACCACTACCACTATATGCGAATACTGGTAATTCAGGATCAACATAGACATCAATCGCATTATTACTATTAGAATTAATCCATTTCTTCTCTGAATAATCATAATTATTAACAGTACTTGTTATATAATATAAAGTTCCAAAGAAGCCTACTACTAGTAAAATTATAATAGAAAATACTATAATCGTACCTTTTCTTTTTTTACTATTTTTCATATACTCACCAAACCACTTTTAGACTATTAGAATTTTTTGAACCAAATACTGGGAAATTTGTATTTTCTTCTTCACCAGAATAAGTAAGTATAAATTGTATTTCATAATAAGTTAAGTTTTCCTCACCAATTTTATCTAGTGCTTTAATTGCCAAATTCTTAGCAGTATCAACTTTAATAGATTCTTTAAAATCTAAAGATATATATATTATTCTACCCTCAGTTGTTACATTTACTTTATTAACTGACTTTTCTGTAGTATATATTGAAGATATATCTTCATCCAAAGTCTCACTTAATTTATAATTCTCAATTCCTTCTAGTCTAGTATCTCCATATTTACTTGTACTAATTCCTGAATAGAAATATTTATAAAATAAAAATATAATTACTGCAAAACTAACAACTAAAATAGCCACAAGTATTGCGAGCATTGTATTATCTTGTTTTACATTATTCCTTTTAGATTTTTTACTCATAATTTCAAAACACCTTCCTTGGCTCTAAATATTATACTATATTTTATTTTAATTTTCTACTTTTTATTATAAACATATTATTAGTATTCCCAATATTCTTTATATGATAATATTATACTACAATTAAAGGCTAATATAAAGATACAGTTTTTCTTTTTAATAGTTAAATAATTGTTGACAAAATATATTTTTTCAAGTAAAATGAATATTGCATTAAGAGATGCAGGTGTAGTTTAATGGTAGAACTTCAGCCTTCCAAGCTGCTAACGTGGGTTCGATTCCCATCACCTGCTCCATATGTAAAAATCGTCGAACTAGTAATAGTTCGATTTTTTATTATTATAATTGCATTCAAATCTTTATAAAATAAGAGTTTATTATATAATAAACAACAATAATGGGATGATGTGTGGGACGAAATTGGCATTAATAACATTGATTAAAAAAAGTTCAGCCTATTGGGCTTTTATCAGTTTTATCAAAAAAACGGCTTTTGTTTATTAGCCGTTAATATATAATTATAAGAATTGTATTATTTATGCATTTTATATGATCTTACTTTTGATAAATGGAATCCATTGTCAACTACTTCTGGATATCTAAATACATCTTCTCTTGTTTCTGGTGCTTCAATTATTTCAAAAGCATTAGCTTCGCAAATTGTTTTTTCAGGAACTTGAGACAATACTTCAGCTATAGATGGTTTAAACAATCCATAATAACCATATGTATGTAAACATAGAAAATCTTCTACTGGTTCTAATTTGATTGGATCAACTATTTCTCTTTTATCCTCATGACGATTCCAAATATAAGATTGATTTCTTAATTGCTCTAATGTAAATTCCTTTAATAAATATTTCATTTCGTCGATTGTAACAATTGGTTTTAGCATTCTATATAATTCTGCTAATCTCTTATCATCGATTTCAGGTATTACTAATTTTTCTGGTAAAATAATACCTTTTTCTCCATATATTTTTTCCACACTATACCTCCTGACAAGTGATTATTATATACT
>CAMKNB010000026.1 GCA_946414095.1 uncultured Mycoplasmatota bacterium | reverse complement strand
TCTACTGCTGGTGAATCCTCTTCTGTTATTTCATAATCATCTACTTTAAATAAATTTTCTACTTTTACTACTTCTTTATTTAAAAATATGTCAGCATTTATTAAAGGTATAACCTCATTTATATCAGCATCAATCCATTCATCTGTTTCTGGATTATAATGTTGACATGACAAATATGTTTCCCCATGAATTTCACCTGTTCCTGCTAACCAATCTAATCCTCCACTAGAAATAAATTCAATTCTAAAATTACCATGACTAGTAGCATTACTTATAATCATATATGCATTGTGTCCAGTCACATTCATCTCTCTGCATTGATCTTTTATTAAATCTTCATTTTCCCAATTACATTTATCTGGAACTATAGATACTATAGTAACTTGATTTTCAATATTTGCACCTACTGCATCTGTATAAGCTGATGTTCCACCATTTACATATTTATTAACATGCTGGTTATAACTATTAAGTAATGAAGCATCTACATTAGCTATTCTTACATCTATTTCAGGGTGTTCATATGATACTTGTCCACCCATAACCATACCAGTTTGTCCACTATAACTGAAATCCATTACACCTGCATTTGTAATGTTAGCTCCATTATTAATAGCTGCATTTACTACATCTAAACATAATCCTGGAGTTGAATCATCTCCATTAAAACAAACTATGTAATCTGGAGCATTTCCAGAAAGAATATTAGTAATTACATCTCTATATGCTCCAGTACCTGAACCAGATTGATGTGGATTAGGATTTGAACATCCTGGTATACAACAAACAACTGAATTTACATTTTTAATATCTGCTGGAATATAAATACCACTATTGCCATATGTGCTTGTATAATAATATCCCTGAACATTCCCACTTTCATCAGTTACTATTTTCTCATTTCCATATCCATATTTACTTAACTCTTCTAGCATATTATCACCTATGATAAAAGTATAACATTATTTTTTTTGATTGTAAAATAAAAGACAATGATTATTCATTGCCTTTTTCTTCTTTATGAAGTTCTTCAATTATTTTTTCAATTTTTGCTCCATATTCAATAGATTCATCAAATATAAATTTAAGTTCAGGAGTATGTCTCATTATTAATCTTTCAGCAAGTAAACTTCTAAAGAAACCTGCCGCATTATTTAAGTCTTTTGTAACATGCTCCCTATCATCCAATGTTGTAAAATATACTTTTGCAAAACTTAAATCATTTGATACATCTACTGCTGTAATTGTTACCCTTTTAAAATCTTCATCTTTAGCGTCAAGAAGTAAAATATTAGATAGTTCTTTTTGAATATCAGAGCCTGCTCTTTCACCTTTTAACTTACTCATTATTTTTTCACTTCCCTTTGTTCAAAGACTTCAATTATATCCCCTTCTTTAATATCAGGGAAATTATCAACAACAATTCCACAGTCAAATCCACTTTTAACTTCTTTAGCTTGATCTTTTTCTCTTTGTAAAGAAGCAATTTTAGATGTTGTCATTACAATACCATCTCTTATAACTCTACAAGGTGTATTTGATCTAACAACACCACTCGTTACATGAGATCCTGCAATGTTGCCAATTTTTGAAAAATGAAATAATTGTCTTACTTCAACTTCACCAATAACAACTTCTTCATATTCAGGATCTAGCATACCCTTCATGGCTGCTTCAATTTCCTCAACTAATTTATATATAATATTGTAAAGTCTTATTTCTACTTCATAACTTTTAGCAGTTTCTTTAGTTGCTTTTGAAGGACTAACATTAAATCCAATAATAATTGCATTTGATGCATGTGCAAGTACTACATCACTTTCAGTGATTGTTCCAACTCCACTTCTAATTACATTTATTTTAACTCCTTCAACATTTATTTTTAGAAGAGCATTTTTAACAGCTTCTTCGCTTCCTTTTACATCAGCTTTTAAAACTATATTGATTTCTTTTCTTCCCTCTTTAATTGATTCAAATAACTCATCTAAACTTAAAGCTTTATGAGCAAATTTCTTGCTCTTTTCTACTTCTTTTCTTTTCAAAGCTACACTTCTTGCTTCTTTTTCACTTTCAAAAGCCATAAATTTATCACCAGCAACTGGAACATCTTCAAGTCCTGTGACTTCAACTGGTTTACTTGGTTCTGCTGTTAATACTTCACGTCCTGTATCGTCTCTTAATGTTCTTACTTTACCATGATTAGTTCCAACCACAATTGGATCTCCAAGTCTAAGTGTACCATTTTGAATTAATAATGTTACAACTGGCCCCTTATTTTTATCTAGTTTTGCTTCAATTACTGATCCTGTAGCATATCTGTTAGGGTTAGCTTTTAATTCTAACACTTCAGATAAAGCATTAATGTTATCAAGAAGTAAATCTACTCCTTCTCCTGTATGAGCACTTATCTTAACAAATATTGTATCTCCACCCCATTCTTCTGGAGTAAGACCAAGTTCTGAAAGTTCACTCATAACTTTTTCAACATTAATATTTGGTTTATCTATTTTATTAATTGCTACTATAATTGGTACATTTGCAGCTTTTGCATGATCAATTGCTTCTCTTGTTTGTGGCATAACACCATCATCAGCAGCTACAATTATAATTACTATATCTGTAACACTTGCTCCACGTGCGCGCATTTCAGTAAATGCAGCATGTCCAGGAGTATCTATAAATGTAATTTTTCTTCCATCTTTTTCTACCTGATATGCACCAATTGCTTGAGTAATTCCACCTGCTTCACCAGATGCAACATGAGAATTTCTAATGTAATCAAGTAAAGTAGTTTTTCCATGATCAACATGTCCCATTATTGTTACAACTGCTGGTCTTGATTCTAACTCTTCTTCACTATCATTAATTACATATTCTTCAAAATTAGTAATATCAGTTGTTTCTTCACGAATTAATTCTTTATTATATTCAAGAACTACTATACTAGCATCATCAAATGAAATTGCTTGATTTGAAGAAATCATAAGTCCCATGCCAATTAATTTTTTAACTACATCTCCAGCACTAACTCCAATTCCATTAGCAAGATCTGATACACTCATTCCCTCTTTATATAAAACTACATTGCTACTTGATTCTTCTTTATTACTTTTTAATTTTGTTTTATTTTTGTAGATACTTTTTTTCTTTAAAGATAAATCTTCATCTTTCGCAAGTTTAGTTGAATCTTTCTTTTTAATTTTTTCTTTTACTTTTACTTCATCATAAACTTCAATATTATGCGCAAGAGCTGCGGCTTCAGCTCTATCTTCCATTTCAAATTTATCTTGAAGTTCTTCAGTTAGATTATTTTCTTTATTAGATAAATCTCCCATTTCATTATCAAGCATTATAATAGCTTCATCATCTAAAATATCACTAGGATTATTGTATTTAAATCCAAGTTCTCTAACTTTACTAATAACTAAGCTTGTATCTACTCCAAGTTCTAAAGCATAATCTTCTATACTCATATATTACCCTCCTTTTTATATTTTTGTTAATAATTCATTATATATTTCATCCTCAATTTTTACTTCTAAATGACGCTCTAAAACTTTTGTTTTACGAGCTTTTTCTATAACATCTTTATCTTTTTTTAGATAAGCTCCTCTCCCATTAGCTTTTAAAGTATCATCTACAAATACCATTCCTTCATTATTTCTAACTACTCTAAGTAAATCTTTTTTTTCACACTTTTCTCCTGTAACAACACAGGTTCTCATAGGTATCTTTTTAACTTTCATTTTAATACCTCCATTTTAATATTATGAATTTATTTCTTTATTAATATCAGCAAGTGTTTTAATGTTAATGTTATATTTTGTTAATTTACTTGCAAGTTTAATATTAATACCTTTTTTACCTATTGCTAGACTTAAATTCTCATCATCTGCGATTACTAATGCTTCTTTTTTCTTTTCATCAGTAATGCTTACATTCAAGTTCTTAGCAGGGCTAAGTGCATTAGCTATAAATTCTTCTGGATCATTAGAATAAGCAATTAAATCTACTTTTTCTCCTCCAAGTTCATTTATAATACTAGCAATTCTTCTTCCTTTTTCACCAATACAACTACCTATTGGATCAACACTTGGATTAGTTGAAGCTATTGCAACTTTACTTCTAACGCCAGCTTCTCTTGCTACACCTCTAAGTTCTAAAGTACCATCTGCAAATTCTGGTATTTCATGTTCAAATAATCTTTTTACAAATCCATAGTTCTTTCTAGATACTAAAATTAGTGGTCCTTTAGGTGTAGATTCTATTTTAGTAATATATACTTTAATACTATCTCCCATTGTAAGCTTTTCTCCAGGTATAAGTTCATTCTTTGATAAAATTCCTCTTGCTTTTCCTAAATCTACATAATAGTTTTTGGCATCTTCCATAGCAAGAAATCCAACCATTAACTCATCTTCCTTATCTTCAAACTCACTCATGATTTTTTCACGTTCTGCTTCACGTATTTTTTGAAGAACAACTTGTTTAGCCACACTAATTGCAACTCTACCAAAGTCATGTGGAGTTACTTCTTCTAATATTTCATCTCCTATTTGATAATCTTTATTAATTTCATGAGCATCACTTATTGTCATTTCATTTAAGTAATCATGACTAACTTTAACTTCTCCAGTTTCTGGATCAATATCATCATCATCGTCATTATAATCATCTACTATAGTAGTAACCTTGAATACTTTTATATCTCCTGTATTTCTATCGATTAATACTCTTGAAGCATAATCTGCTTTTTCATTCTTTCTAAAAGCAGTTGATAATGCTGTTTGCATTGCCTCAATAACAGTATCTTCATCAATACCTTTTTCTTTTACAATATAGTCTAATGCTTTTTTAAATTCAGCTCCATTTACTTGTTTTGGATCTGTATTTGTCTTTTTAGTTCTCATCTTCACTTACTCCCTTACTTCCTACATCTAAGACATAATCTTCTATTTCTAAATTTAAGCTTTCAATTATTGGATCAACAATATGAGTTGCCTTAACACAAAAATTTGTATCAACCACTCCATTTGGATTATCAATAGTTACAAATAATGTTTTTTCTCCATCCTCTTCTCCAAAGTGTACTCCTAATAAATCAATGTTCTCTTTTTCTAGTGGTTCTCTAATTGCTTGTGCAATTCTTTCTTCCATAATATACACGCCTCCTTTTATAAATTAAAGAGTGGACTTTTCTGTCCACTCTTCGTTGTCACCTGTATTATAGCATAATAAATTTTATGTTACAAGAAATTTTTAATTTAATTTTTCTTGTCCTAAATATATTTTACTAACTTTTATAACTCTTGCTATTTCATTTAATAATGCCTGATAATTATTTTTAATAAAATCTAAGTCTTGAGATTCTGCTTTTAATTGATGTTCTAGAGTTTGTCTTGCTAGTTCACTGAATCCTAAATATCCACTTTCTCCTTTTATTGCATGGACATATGTAGCATAATCTTTTAAATTATTGCTATTTAAAGATTCATTCATTTTATTTAATCTATCATTAATATCATTTACAAATATAGTAAGTATTTCTATATAAGTATCTTCTCCAAAAGAATCTAATGAGTTTTCTACATCTACTCCATTTACTTTTAAAAACTCTCTATTATGTGTATAATCCATTTTTTAATACCTCATATAAATTATAACATTTTTAATAAAAAAACTAAACATAATTATTTGACACAAAATATACTTTAATGCTATTATAAAAACTATTGTTGAAGGTGATATAACATGGAAAATGAAAAAGTAATAAATTTATTAAATGAAAGAACTAAAAAAGTAATAGATGACATGCTTTCATTCATAGATTTTTTAGATAGTATTGATGAAGATACCCTTGTTACAACTAAAGAAAATGGTGAGCTATCTTATAACAAATTAAATGAATCAACAATTTTTATTTACTCATTTTTCTTATCATCTTTAAAGAATGATAAAATAATTAATAAATTCTTTGATAACTATGATGTTAATTTCAATTCGCTTGTTGAAAATTTTTCAGTTGAAGGCGAAAGAATGGAACAATTTTTAGACAAATTCATGCAATATAAAGAAGCTACCAATACAAAATCATTTAATAAAGTTAATTTAAAATTATTATTTGATAGTATATTAATAAAATTAAAATATACAACTTATTTAGAAAATGAAGCAATTGATTATAGCAGAATCGAACCATACCACTTATTTGATTATTTTATTGATGAATATCCACATTATTTTGAAGGATTACTAAACACACATATTGATTTTAATTCAACTATTATGGAAAAGTTAGTTAACTATTTGCATAAAAACTATTCTGAATTTGCGGCAACATATGATATAGATGTAGATCAAAAAGCAGAAGATGAAATTAATAATATTACAAGATATAGTTTTAAAGATTGTGAAATATTTGAAAAAGATGGTGAATACTTTATCATATTTAAAAAATCTGCTAACTTAAATAGTATTATTCCATCTAAAAAAGATGTATATGATTTAGAAACATTTGATAATGCTTTAAAAGATTATGCAGATAAACTTGAATATATTCAATCACTAGAATTACCAGTAACATTTCAAATAATTACTATAGATGGAAGAAAACCAACTAAAACTATGGTTAATGCATTATCTAAGGTTACTAAAAAGAATTTATATGATTTTAAATTAAAAAACATTAGTGATTCAACTATATTAATTTGTTCTATTGATAAGTATAAAGCTTTTATTAATTTTGAAAACTCAGAGAGTTTTGATAGACATAGTAAATTTTTAACAGATATGAGAAAAGAAACTTCTTATAGAAATATGGATGATACTAAATTGTATTGCCCTAATTTACAAAAATATGGTTTTGATTTAACAGAAGATAAATATATAAAAGATCCTAGTATTGGAAGAGAAAATGAAATAAGAAAATTGGAACAAATTTTATCTTATCCTGAAAGGGATAAATCAATAATCATTACTGGTACTGCTGGTAGTGGTAAAACTGCTTTAGTAAAAGGACTTGCCTATAGAATACAAAAAGGTGATGTACCAAATCATTTAAAGAATTTGAAAATAATAAGTATAGATGTTTCAACACTAGTAGCTGGTACTAAATATGTTGGTACTTTAGAAGAAAAAATGAAAGCTATTTTAGATGAAGCAAGTATGTCTAAAAATATAATAATTTTCATAGATGAAATTCATCAAGCATTGGGTGCTGGTGTATCAGAGAAAGATAACAATTCAGTATCTGAAATATTAAAGCCATATTTAGATTATGGAAGAGTTAGAGTTATAGGTGCTACTACTACTGAAGAATATATGGAGTATTTAGATACTGATCAAGCATTTAAGACAAGATTTAAAAGAGTTATTTTAAGTGAACCTGATGAAGCAATAATTTATCAAATACTTGATGATTTAATTGAAAACTATAATAATTTAAGCAATAAGACAGATTTTTATTGTCCAAAACTAATACTCGATGAAACAGAAAAAGATAAGGTTATTAAATGGTTAATAAATGTTACTGATAAAAAATACAGAGATTATAGAGATAAATCAAGTAATCCAAGACTTGTACTTGATATAATTAAAGAAGCATATGCTATTGCTGCTATGAGAGATAGTGACGTAGTTACTCTTACAGATATAGCTGAAGCATTAAATTGTGAAGAAAGACTTTATAAGAATTATAAAGAAAGAGCTATCCCAGAATTACTTGCAATTAAACCTGAAGATAAAAAAGATAATATTATCCAATTTAGCTTAATAAAAAAATAAAACTACATAAATATATAGTTTTATTTTTTTTACATATATAATCAAAATATGTATTTGTTCGCTTGTTTTTAAATTTATGTTATGTTATTCTAAATACGAAAAGGTGTTTGTATGAAAGAAAGACATATTATTAGTATTGATTTAAAAAGTTTTTTTGCATCTGTCGAATGTGTTAAACGAAACTTAGATCCATTTAAAACAGCATTAGTAGTAGCAGATATATCACGTGGTAATGGTGCTATGTGTTTAGCAGTATCACCCTATTTAAGAAATATGGGAGTTAGTTCTAGATGTAGAGTCTTTGAATTACCTAAAAATGTTAAAATTATTTATGCAAAGCCTAGAATGAAATTATACGAAGAATATAGTAATTTAGTATTTAATATATATAAAGATTTTATTAGTGAAGAAGATATTCATTTCTACTCTATTGATGAAGTATTTATGGATGTAACTGATTATTTAAATTATTATAATATGACTGATGAAAAACTAGCTTTAAAAATAATGAAAACTGTAAAAGAAAAAACTAATCTTACTACAACTGCTGGTATTGGTCCAAACATATTTCTATCAAAAGTAGCAATGGATGTTGAAGCAAAACATAATAAAAATTGTATTGCAAAATGGACATATAGTGATATAGAAAAGAAATTATGGAATATTGAACCATTAAGTAAAATATGGGGATTTGGTAGAAAAACTGAAAAACATTTAAATGATCTTGGTATACACAAAGTAAGTGATATAAATAAATACCCTAGAAATTTTTATATAAAAAGATTTGGTAATGTTATGGGAAATGATATTTGGTGTAAGGCGAATGGTATTGATTTTACAACTATAAAAGATATGAATAGTAGAAACAAAGATAAATCAATGAGTATGAGTCAAATATTAAATAGAGACTATAATCCTGATGAAGCATTTTTAATAGTTAGAGAAATGAATGATTTATTAAATGAAAAGTTAAGAAACATGAATTTATGCACAAAATTAGTTTTTTTAAGTATTACTTATTCAAGAGATTTTCATGAGTCTTTTTCTGAATCTATTTCTCTATCAGATTACGAAGATAATAAAGATAAAATACTTGATGTATTCAAATATATATTTAATAAGAATATACAAGATTTACCTGTTAGAAAAGTTGCAATTGGATATACAAGACTATCAAATAGAAAAGCAATACAACTTAGTATATTTGATAATGAAAATATAATTAAAACAGATAAATACTACGACATAATAAATAGTATAAATGAAAAATTTGGAAGAACTTCTATATTAAGAGCATCATCTCTATTAAAAAATTCTACAATAAAAAATAGAGAAAAATTTAAAAATATGATTTAAATTCTTCTCCATATAGGCAAGTGTTTTTTATATTTTGGAAGTAACCCTACTCTTGAATTTAAAAATTCTGGTGTTTGTGCAAATACAAAGTCTTCCCATTTATTAGCATCTAACAAACAAATATTACCTTTATTATTAACTGAAAAACTCCATTCAACTTCTTTTACTTCATATAATTTATCAGCTAATGTTCTAGCGGTATTTAAAATATCATCAAATTTTGGTATTTCAAGATTTTCAAATTCATTACTATAGTTATTGCCATCTTCATCTTTAAAATGCCCTTTTATTGTTCCTTTTTTAATATCAATACAACCACTAATCATTTTATTATTAACTTTAAACTTTAACGAACATGCAATAACTTCTAAATTCAAAGTGGTAACATTAATAATTACTAAATCAGAATTAATCTTATTAAGTACTTTATTAGTAAAAGTATTTTTTTCAACTATATCATGCTTATTCTTTTTAATATCATCTAACATAAAAGCTGGACTTCTATAATCACTTAAATTATAAACTTTATATGACTTAACAAAATTTTCTTTAGAATTTCTAGCAATTAATCTTTTATTATCTAATGCATATTCTTCAAACTCTTTGAAAGACATCTTGCTAATTTCATATACTTTTCTATTTAAAAATTCTTCAAATTCTTTATTAAAAGTTATTTTATTATTTAATACTTCATCTCTATCATTTTCTAAATACCATGATATTCTTTTATGTTTACTAATTGAAAGATAAGTTCTTCTTTTATCTTTTTTTATTCTATAGAATTCAAATATTCTATATTCATTATCACTAATACCATACCTAAACATAGAAAATAACATATCAAAAACTATTACTATGCGCAACTTTCCACTTAAATCATGAATATAATTTATGTTTTTTCTTATATGATATAAATCATTTTTTAATTCTTTATAGAACTTTTTAAAACCATCTTTCATATTCCCACCTGTTTATAATTTCATTATATATTTTTTAAATTAAAAATTCAATATTGTTTGACTATCATGCATTTTAAGATTATAATAATTACTATTCTTTAGGGGGATTTGACATGGAAAAAGAAACTGAAATATTAACTATACTATTTGAAAGAAAAGTATTAACAAAAAAAGATGGAAGTATAATTTATACATACTTACCATTAGAAGTATTAAGAGGTAAAGAACACAATTTTGATGGAACAAAAATTTTTTCTACACCTGCTAAGTCTGTAAGATCATTAAGACATGTAGAAAATGAAAATAAAAATGAAGATGAACATACATTCGAATTCAATTACATGGATGATATTTGTAATATGGATGAAAAATATGTGTATGGTTTTTCTGTAATAGTTGATAATCAAACCCCTAGTGATATTAAAAAATTATACGACTGGATGACGGATGATATTGAAGAAATAAAACAACATACTATATTCCATACTTATAAAGATGTAGATGGATGGTGCAAACTATTTGTAACAGTTAATGATTTAAATGTTAATGTTGACCCTGCTAATTACTATGAACTACAAGATTTAATGTATGGTCAATTAGACGATTTTAGTCATGACATGCATGAACTATTAGAAAGCAATAAAGAAAGAATAACAATGCCAAGTTTTGTTGTTACATTAGATCCAGAAGTTAAACCATTATTTTCAAATGAAATTTATGATGTAGTTAGCAAAACTGTAATATGTCAAGATGAGCAAATAAAAAGAGTTGCTACAGCTATTTCTAAAAACTCTTGTTTAACTACTCCACCATTAAAATCAAATATGTTAATATGTGGTTCAACTGGTGTTGGAAAGAGTGAAATATTTCGTTCAATACATGAAAACTTTGGTGTTCCTGTAGCATTTGAAGATTCAAATGAATATACTGCATCTGGTTATAAAGGTAAAGATATAACTGAAATGCTTCTTCATTTATATGAAAGTGCAGATGGCGATATTGAAAAAGCCCAAAGAGGAATTTTAGTAGTAGATGAAATTGATAAAAAAGCAGGTAATGAACATGAAGTATTTACTTCTGCTGTAATAAATTCATTATTAAAAATGATGGAAGGACATGTTTATACATTAAATACAAACCCTAATGGTATGGGTGGAGATAATATAGAATTTGATACTTCACTACTTACTTTTGCATTCACAGGTGCATTTTCTGGGATAGAAAAATATTCTAACACAAGAAGAAGTTTAGGATTTATGTCAGAAGAACAAAAACAAGAACAAGATAAAGTAACGAACTTGTACACTGAAGAAACATTAAAAAAATATGGTCTACTTCCAGAATTTTTAGGAAGATGTGATACAATCATTACAATGAATGATTTAACAGAAGCAGACTTAATAAAAATTATGAACACTTCAAATAAGAGTCAGTTATTATTATATAGAGATTATCTTGCAGGTAGAGGAATTAGATTCTTATATGATGATAAAACAATTGAAGCAATAGCAAGAAAAGCAGTAGAACTTAAAAGAGGCGCTAGAAGTATTAAAAAAATAGTTGAAACTGCACTTTGCGCTGCGAACTATGAAGTACAATCAAATAGAAGATTTAATGAACTTATAATTACTCCAGAAACAATTGAAGATAATAAAAAATATATATTAAGATAATAGTTCATCAATACTTACTATGTTGTATCCCCTACTCTTAATATACTTAATCGTAGATAACAACTCGTTTGTATTAGTATAATTTTCCTTGATAAAAATAATTATACCTTTATCAAGGATTTTTTTTGTATTAGAAAGTAAATTGTCATTTATATAATTAACAATTCTAATACTATTTATTTTTTCTTTCTTGCAATCATTTATAATTTCATAATCGTTTGTTTTAACACAATAAAAATTATGAATAGCTTTTTTAAATTTTTTTATATTATTATTGTTATCTTTATATAAAATATTCTTATTATTTATTTTTTCTATATTATTTAAATTAGCAAGTATATTAACTTCAACTTTTTCATATTCAAATATTTTTATTATTTCTTCATAATATTTTAATGTATCTATATCTATTACAAGTGAAACATTACTTTTACTTATATTTCCTCTTATAATATATTTATCTAAATTATCCTCTTTATTCAATATACATTTTTTCTTTTTATATTCAATTAGTTCTTCCTTAAATCCAATTCCTTTCATATTAGAATAACTTTTATTCTTATCTACTTCCATACCAGAAAGTCCTAATATTATTCCCATATCATTTATTTGTCCTTCAATACATTTACTGTTATTATTTTTAGCATAATCATTTATTGATACTAAAATTGTATTATTCATTTCAGATAATTCTATAACTTTATCTGTATAATAAAAACTAAATACAGCAATAAGAATAATTGATAAATATTTTATATATGGTCTCATAATAAAATATATGAAAAAAGATATAATTAATATACATTATATCTTTTCTTTAATGTTAAATATTCACCTGCTATTTTTGGCTTTATTAATTCTCCACTCACAAAGTCTTCCAATCTAATTCCCAGTTTTTCAATGATTTCAGGTAAACTACATTCTTTTCTAGAAGTAATAATATTATTAAATACTTTTTTAAAATCTTGCATACTATTATCTTTAATCATATTTAGATGTAGTGCAAAATAATATCCAAGACCATATAACATATCTTCTCTATAGTGATATACTTTGTATTTATTTACATATACAAAATTGCCATCAACATAATATGAATCTTTTTCACATTTAAGTTTATTATCAACAAGTGCTGTACCATCTTCATTAAATGTAATTCTACTTATTGGGTACTTTTCAGGGCAAGGTATTAATACGTCCCCATTAAGTTCAACCATAACATCATCTTCATTATAAATGACATCATAATTATTTGCACATTCTTTTAAGAACATTATTCTATCATTTTGAATAATTTCTGATCCCTTAACATCTATTTTATTTCTTTTTAAATAATCCAAAAAGCCAAGTTCAAAAGTTGTTGAAGGAACTTCCATTAACATGTCAGACAATGCTGGTATTACTTTTTGCTGAGGAAAAATAAATGTTTCGGCATCAATTGCATGGCCTAATTCATGGCAAAAAGATGTAGCAGACCATGTATTATATCCTTTATACATTGATATAATATAACCTGATTTTAACCATATTAATGAAGAATAAAATCCTGCTGTATTATTACCCATATCTTTGAATCCCATATGGATTCTATTTTCATCAAAATATTTTTTAGCAGCTTTATAATATAAATCTCCATAAGTACTATAATAAGATAAAATAAGATCTATAAAATCTTTTTCACTATATCTTCTAACTTGTTCAACATAGGGAATATGTTTAAAATCAATGCTCTTTAAATAGTCTGTATAGTTTGTAAATAATTCATGAATAAGTTCTTGATTTAAAAAAGCAAAATTTAAAAAATTTAATCTATTATTATTTTGAAATTTATTAATCATTTTTTGAACTTCATCTGCATTTCTAAATATATGTTCTAATCTAAACATTTTTCCAAAAATAGTAGCAAATACATCATTAAGCATACTAAACTCTGCATAATCATTTTTAATCATGTCTTTACTAACTCCACTAGAAAAAGAATTTCTTGTATAATATAAATCTTGTATTAATTTTTTTTCATCTATCTCAATCATAGTTCCCCCAAGAATACATTTTATTTTAAATTAAATAAACTTTTATATCAAACAAAAATGTTAACTAAATGTATAATAGTTAACATTTTTTTATTACTTTATAATTTTTTTACCACCCATATATGGCCATAATACCTTAGGAACTTTAATTGAGCCATCTTCTTGATAATTATTTTCAATTAATGCGATTAATCCACGAGGAGATGCAAGTACTGTATTATTTAATGTATGAACATAATATGTTCCATTTTCTCCCTTAGTTCTAATTCCAAGACGTCTTGATTGAGCATCTCCTAAATTAGAACAAGATCCAACTTCAAAGTACTTTTGTTGTCTTGGACTCCATGCCTCAATATCACAAGATTTAACTTTTAAATCAGCAAGATCTCCACTACAACATTCAAGTTGCCTTACAGGAATATCTAAGTTTTTAAATACTTCAACTGTATATTTCCACATATCTTCATAGTACTTCATTGATTCTTCTGGTTCACATAAAACAATCATTTCTTGTTTTTCAAATTGATGAACTCTATATAGCCCTCTTTCTTCAAGGCCATGAGATCCGCCTTCTTTTCTAAAGCATGGACTATATGAAGTCATTCTAATAGGTAAATCAGTTTTAGGAACTATTTGGTCTTTAAATCTACCTATCATTGAGTGTTCACTAGTTCCAATTAAGTATAAATCTTCACCCTCTATTTTATACATCATTGCTTCCATTTCAGGAAAAGACATAACTCCAGTTACAACATCACTATGAATCATGAATGGAGGAATTGCATAAGTAAATCCCTTATCTATCATATAATCTCTTGCATATGCAATCATTGCTTCATGAAGTCTAGCTATGTCTCCAAGTAAATAATAAAATCCTTGTCCACTAGTTCTACCAGCAGCATCTTTATCCATTCCGTTTAATGCTTCAATAATATCAGCATGATATGGAATTTCATAAGAAGGAACTACTGCTTCTCCAAATCTTTCAACTTCAACATTTTCACTATCATCTTTACCAATTGGAACACTTTCATCTATAATATTTGGAATAACCATCATTATTTCCTTTATTTTTTGTTCAAGTTCTATTTCTTTTTGACCAAGTTCTTCAATTTCATGTTGCATAGATGAAACTTTTTCTTTTGTTTTATTTGCTTCATCAACTTTTTTATTACGCATTAATTCACCGATAGATGAGGATAATTTGTTCTTTTCACTCCTTAATTCATCACCTTTACTTTTACAATCACGATATTCTTTATCAAGATTATAAACTTCATCAACTAAAGGTAATTTTTCATCTTGAAATTTCTTTTTGATATTTTCTTTTACAATATCTCTGTTTTCTCTAATTAGTTTAATATCTATCATAATTAACACCTCTTTTAATATAATACCATTATTTTACAAAAATAAAAAGAGAATTTCTTCTCTTTCAAGTTCATATTACCATCTTCCAAATCCAAAAATAATTGCTAGAAGAATAAATAATATTAAAATTATAAAGAATATATTGGAACCTTGATTACAATAACCTACCATATGGTAACACCTCCTTAAATTAAATAAAAGCGCCTAATATGATTACTAATAAAATAAATAAAACTAATGCAAATGCTGCTCCACCTATTCCTCCGTTATTACATCCGCAACCTACGTTCATAAAACATTCCTCCTTTTTTATCTTTACACTTTATACTATGATAAAGATGATTTTTTGTGTATGATAATCACTTGTATTTTATATGTTTATTTGCTATGATATTAAGAGTTAGGAGGATTTTATGAAGAAAAAATTATTAATTCTATTTGCATGTTTACTTTTTGTTACTGGATGTAAAGATGTAAAACTAGAAAATGGTGGAAATGCAATTGTTACTTTTGAAGAAGGTGGTATTAGTTCAGACGATTTATATAATGAACTTAAAAATCAATATGGAGCAGAAACACTTACTAATTTAATAGATAAGTATTTACTAGCTAAAAAATATAAAGAAACAAAAGAAGAAAAAGATTATATTAAACAAATGATTAATTCATTAGAAAGTGCAGCTACAAGTGCTGGTACTAATTTACAAACTTATATTTCTGCATATTATGGATTAAAAGATAAAGATGCTTTAAAAGATTATTTAAGTTTAAGTTATAGAAGAGATCAATGGAAAAATGATTATGCAAAAGAAACAGTAACTGATAAACAAATTAAACAATATTATGATGGATATGTCTATGGGGATGTTGATGCTAGTCAAATATTAATTACTATTGATGCTGCTACTGATGCAAGTGATGATGAAAAAACAAAAGCTGAGACAGAAGCTTTAAACAAAGCTAAAGAAGTAATTAAAAAATTAAAAGCTGGTGAAGATTTTGCCAAACTAGCTAAAGAATATTCAAAAGATGCAGCTTCTAGTAGTAATGGTGGATCTTTAGGAAAAGTAAACGATGGAGATTTAGCAGATGAAGCACTTACTGCATTAAGAGAATTAAAAGATGGTAGTTACACAACTACACCAGTTAAATCATCATATGGATATCATATATTATATAGAACTAGTATGGATAATAAGCCAGAACTAACAGATGAATTAAAGAAAACTATAATTAGTAAAGTTGCAGAAGAAATAGCAGCAGAAGATGGTTTCTCAGCAAAAGCATTAAAAGCACTAAGAGAACAAAATAAAATGAAGTTTGTTGATACTACTCTTGAAAGTGAATTCAATGATTTAAATAATTAAAAAGCTCACATTTAATGTGAGTTTTATTTTGTAAACATACTATTAATTTCTTCATAGCTATAACCTTTTCTTAAAAGCGAATTAATTATTTTAGTTTTGTCTTCTTTATATTTCTTTTTTGCCTTATCAAAATCTTTCTCTATTGCATTAGATTCATACTCTATTTTAGATAGTTTCTCATCTATCATATCTTTATCATATCCCAAATTATATAAATCATTTTTCATTTTATTTATAAACATAAAATAACTTTTACTCTTCATTATGCTTTTCTTTTTATTTATAATTTTTTCTAACTTTTCTTTCCAAATATTATTATCAATTTTGTATAAATAATCATCAATTTCACTTTCAGAAAATTCTAAATCAAGAAGTGATTTTTTTATTTTATAAGGCCCATCATTGCTCAAATTTATTTTATCATTAATAAATGCAGTTATATAACTTTTACTATCTAATAATCCAATATTTTTTAATTTTTCAATAGTTTGATTAACTAGAGTTTCATCAAATCCTTTATTTAATAAATATTTATATATTTCTTTCTTATTTCTCATTTTAATTTCTATATAGTTTAAAGCAGTTTCATATACATCATAACTTCTATTTTCTTCAACTATTTTATCTATTAAATCAATATCTACATCATTTTTAATTAATAAATCATATTTTAAAATTACATCTTCATATAATGTTAATTCTGTGTTATCAAAAACAACTTTATATTTGTTCTTACCAACTTTTTTAAATTTATTGATTTTCATTATTGCCTCCCTAAATATTTTAACATTTTAAATACAAAAACAAAAGAAGTATATCATATCATAAAAAAAAGAAGCATTTAGCTTCTAATCATTACTATAGTTTGTAAAGTATCTTTGAATTAGTACTACTGGAGTTCCTTTATCTCCACTACCACTTGTTAAATCACAAAGACTTCCAAGTAAATCTGTATAACGTCTTGGTGTAGTACCTTGAGTAGCCATAGTACCCTTTAATTCTTTATCCTTAGCTCTGATTTCCTCTTTCATTGCTTCTTGTAATTCTTTACCTTTTAAATCTTTAAATTTATTTTCAGAGAAATATTTTAATTTAATTTCATTTGGACTACCTTCAAGTCCTTCAGTATAAGCTGGACTTACAACAGGATCTGCTAGTTCCCAAATCTTTCCAACTGGATCTTTAAATGCTCCATCTCCATAAACCATTACTTCAATATTTTTTCCAGTTCTTTCTTTCATTAAAGCTTGAACTTTATTTACTAATGCTGAACCTGTTCTTGGAAACAATTTAACTCTTTCTTCTGTTGAACGATTTGAACCTAAAAGTCCATATGGAGAGTATCCACTTCCATCAACACTTTCGTTCAATATTTCACTCATCATTAATACTTTATCAGCACCAGCTTTAAGTAATTTTTCTTTTGTTTCTTTTCTAGTGTGTATATCACAATTGATAACTGTCTTAGTATAATCTAAAATAGTTTCTGGTCTATTTGAAAATACCATTTCAAATTCACAACCTTCTTTTTCAACTAAATCTTTATATACTTCATACATATTTACACCAGTAAATAAATGTTTGAAATGAGAATACTTTTCTTTATATTCTTTTTCACTTATAACATCCACTGAAGGATTAACTCCATTTTTAACTAAGTCTTCTCTATAAAGAATATCATTTCCTACTTCATCACTTGGATAACTAGATAATAAAGTAATTTTTTTAGTTGATCTTGCCATTGCAGAAAGTAAAACAGCAAATCTATTACGACTTAATATTGGGAAAACTATACCAATATGATCAGAGTTTAATTTATTTCTAATGTCTTTAGCAATTTGATCTAGTGTTGCAAAGTTTCCCTCACTAATACCTACTACTGCTTCAGTAATAGCAATAATATCTCTATCTTCAAATTCGAAATGCTCACTTTTACTAGCTTTGATTACTGAATCACAAACTATAGTAGCTAAGTCGTCTCCTTCCTTAATTATAGGTGTTCTAATACCACGAACAATAGTACCTACGTCTCTCATAAATCACTCTCCTAGTATATTGTATCATATGAAAAAAACTAATTATATAAAAAATACAATTAGTTTACATTTATTATTTTAAAAATCCATTTATTATTGTTTCTTCTGCTTTCTTTTTAGAAAGACCAAGTGTCATAAGTTTTATTAATTGCTCACCTGCTATTTTACCTATTGTTGCTTCATGAATAAGTCTAGCATCAATATTATTTGCAACTATTTTAGGATCGCTAGTAACAACTGCATTATCCTTTATAATAGCATCACATTCAACATGCCCAAAGCAATCATTATTTCCATACACTTTTGAAACAAATTCTTGACGAGAACTATCAGTTGCAACACTTCTTGAAGTAACTTTAGCACTTGAGTTTTTACCATTTAGTTTTACATCAAATATTGTTTTAGCAGTTTGATTATCATGAGTCATAATTTTTTCATTTATTACTAATTTTGAATTATCTTTTAAAACTCCTTTTGTTTTTCTAATAGTTGAAGATACTCCTTTTATTTGAGCAGTATCCATTTCTAAAGTTGCACCTTCTTCTAAATATACTTCTGTTACAGGATTTAGTATTCTTTTACCTGTTCCTTCTCCTTCACCATAGTGTTTTTCAATATATTTAACACTAGAATTTTTACCAATAAAGAATCTGTGTATTCCTTCATGTTCACTATCTTTATGTTGATCATTATGAATTCCACAACCAGCATTAATTGTAACAATAGAGTTTTCTCCAATATAGAAGTCATTATATACTTTATCATTTAGACCACTTTTAGTTAAAAGTACTGGAATATGAACATAACCATTAATCGTGTTATCATCAACAATTATATTTATACCTTCTTTATCTTTTTTACTCTCTATTCTAATATTTTCTGTACTACCTCTTTCAATGCTTTTTCCATCTTTTCTAATATTATATGCTGTATTATTTTTACTTAATTCTTCATTTATTATTTTTAAAATATGTTTGTCTAAATCATTCATTGATTTCACCTCCTATTTTTGAGCAATGTGAAACCTTAATTATGTTAGATAAATCGTTTTCAAAATCATCTTTTTTAATTTCACCATTTTCAAGTAATATTATTTTATCAGCTATATTCATAATTCTTTCTTGATGAGATATTATTATTGTTTTACAATTATTCTTCTCTCTTAATTCTTTAAAAACATTTATTAAGTTATTAAAACTCCATAAATCTATACCTGCTTCTGGTTCATCAAAAATATTTAATTTAGAATTTCTAACCATAACAGATGCTATTTCTATTCTCTTTAATTCTCCACCTGATAGTGAATCATCAACTTCTCTATTAATGTATTCTCTTGCACATAATCCAACTTTAGATAAAACATCACAACATTCATTAAAACTTAATTCTTTTACTGATGATAGTTTTATTAAATCATAAACAGTTAATCCCTTAAACTTAACTGGTTGTTGAAATGAAAATGAAATACCTTCATTTGCTCTTTTATCAATACTATAATTAGTAATATCAACACCATTAAATAGTACTTTACCACTTGTTGGTTTAACAATACCCATTATAATTTTAGCTAGCGTACTTTTTCCACTACCATTTGGGCCAGTAATTACAGTAAAATTACTATCAAATTTTATGTTTATATTATATAGTATTTTCTTACCATCTTTTATATAACAAATATCTTTTAATTCGATCATACTACTTTTTTTCCTTCCTTTTAGAAATACATGCTCTACATGATTCATTTTTAATATTAAAGTTGCAATTTAATTTATTAAGTTCAAGTGTTTCATAAATATAATTAGATATAGAATTTAATGTTTTATCACTTATAACACCCTTAATTAATGAAGCATCATGAGAAGCTATATCGCTTGGAACTCCAATAACATCACTAAGTAATATATATATAATATCATTAGCTGCTAATATCTTTTTAGCTTCATTTTCCCCCTTAATTGTAAGTTTAATCTTACCATATGTTTCATAACTAATTAATTCATTTGTTGATAAAATGTTTAATTGTTTTGTAACGTTTGGTTTAGAACAATTCATTTTATTAGCTATATCTGTAACTCTTATTTCACCATTTTGTTTTTTTAAAACATATATAGTCTTTAAATACTCTTTTGATACACTTGATAACATATTGCACCTCTTTGTTAACCTTTGTTAACCTTGGTTAACATTTTACTATTATATCTTTAATATGTCAATAAAAAAAGCCTTTTTAATAAGGCTATTTAATTATTTTAATTTTTCCAATTAATGGAAGTTCCTTTGAACTATCATTCACTGTATTAATTGCACCAAATAAAGTAAGTAAAAAGCTAGCAGAATATAATAAATATGAAATAAAACTTACCCAACCTGGAATATCATTGATAATCATACTTTCTCTCTTAAATAAAGATTCAAGAAGCAGTGATATAACAATACTTATTATCCACGCAAATGTTACAAGTAATCCTTGATTAACATGAAAAGTTAAATATTTTGAGCCTTTATGTTTTGAAGCAAATATATAATATAGTGGTACAAAAGGTATGTATGAAGTAATTGCTTCTGTTTTATGCTTAATTTTATCTTCTTTTTCATAATCATTTTCATGGTCAGTAGTATTTACAAAATTTTCGACTGATTCAATCACTTTATCACTTAAATCCTTCTCAGGATTAGTATCTTGATTATTATTTAAATTGTTATTCATATCATTATTTTCATTCATATTATCACCTATAATATAATTATAACAAATTATTTTTAATAATACTATGAATTAAAAATAAAAATGTGTTATAATAATTTAGTAATTGCAAGTGTGGCGGAACTGGTAGACGCAGCAGACTCAAAATCTGCCGGTAGTAATACCTTGAGGGTTCGATTCCCTTCTCTTGCACCAATGACGAATCTGTTCGAACTATTCGAACTTTAAAATATATTAACAATCTGA
>CAMKNB010000025.1 GCA_946414095.1 uncultured Mycoplasmatota bacterium | reverse complement strand
CATCATAACCAGCATTATAATTCATAGTATCTTTGTCACTTTGAATCTTTTCTTCGTAACCATAATCTTCTAGTTTTGGAATATATAATTCAATATTATTCATCTTTTAATATCTCCTTTGAATAATTAATGATATTTTCTTTTAAATCTTTTTGTTATAATTCACTAATAATTCTATATCATTTAATACTATATATATTTTCATTCTTTCATCAATATATTTAATATTATTACTTCCAAAATGCCAAGTTTTCATATATACTCCTAATAGTATTTATTAATATATTCAATTACATCTATATTAAAGTGCTTGTTTTCCTTTAATGTTTTTAATAATTTATTTCCTACTCTATAAGCAAGATTGTAATCTTTTTTACTAATTATTTTGTTATCTAATGCTTCTTTCAATTCATCTTCATCTGCAAAATATACTTTATCTTGATCATTATCATGTACAATATCCAAGTATAAATCAATATAATATGGAATTTTATATTCTACACCATTTTTTAAAGTAATATCTATATAATAATCTAAAACACTCTTATCTGGTGTTACATAAAATCTAATATTATAATTTTCATTTATTGGAGTTATTTCAACTAAATAATATCCTTCATCTAAATATGTTATTTCTTTTCCAACGATATTTTTGGTAATAAACTTACCATTCATTTTCTTATATTTTTTTATTGTAATATATGTATCTTCTTCTCTAGTAATAATTAAATCACAATCAATTGTTTCTTTCATATAAGTATTTGTTGTGAATTTCTTTCTTTTTTCAATATATTTTTTTCTCATATTATCACCTTTAGACTATTTTATCTCATTTTCTATCCATTTCATAATAATATTTACAAAATAATTTATTTCTTTTTCACTTAATTCTTTATCTTCACTTATGTGATACCATTTATACATGCATCCTCTACAACAAGTTGCTGTTGCATGCTGTGCTATAAATACTGGATGAACTTGCTTCATAGGGGTTTGTTTTCCATCATTATCTAGTTTATTTTTAAGTCTAGTATTAATAAAATCATATGCATGACTTTTAACTTTATCAATACCATTTTTTCTAACATATTCTTTCATCTTACTATTTAAGTGAAAACTACTCCTAAATTTAGATTTACTTAATCTTTCAAACATTTCATTCATTATTAAACTTTCTTATTCTTTTAGGATATGTTAAAGCTCTAGTATTAATTGAATTATCTTTCATGTAATTATACCAATCTACATATCCAAATTCACTTTTGTCTTCTTTTGTTTCTATTGTTTTACTAATTATTCTTTTATACTCCTCATCTTTTTTTGAATCTACTACTCTTATAATTTCTGGCTTTGTCACTTCATAAAATAATTCTTTTGGCCATACACCAACAAATAAAGTATCATAAACTTTATCTTCACTTTCAATCCAAGAATGATATAATGGTGCATCAAAACTTTTTAAGTATCCATCTACAATTTTATATTCTGGATTTAAAAATTGCATTAAATATCTTGTACATAAATATGTTGAACTACTATTATGAGAAAGAATAGTAGATAGAAAAGACTTCATACCTTTATCTTCCTTATTTTTATGAGTAGCAAGATTATTTATAACACTATCTTCATAAGAAATAATATTACCATTTAAAACATTATCATAATATCCTTTATAAATTTTTAAATCATTTAAACTACATAACATACTACCTTCACCATTATAAATTTTACTATAAAAAAACAAAAATGCAAATAAGCATTTTTATTTTATATATCTAAAAATGAACTAATATGAGCTGTTGAATAATGCGTTTGTTCTTGTATTTCAGTTAATACTTTAGTAGTATCATCTATCATAATAAGTTGATAATCTTCAATATCATTAAATTTATTTCTAATTTCATTTAATTCTTTTACTTTTGAATTATCATTTAATACACAATACACATTATCTTTTATAATATTATAATATTTGTTTACATAGTCCTTTTTATAATCTATTTCATTTATATTATTCACTCTTGTAATAACAAATATTCTATTCATATCTTTATTCTTTAAGAAATTTTGAATTTTTTTGCTTACTTTATCTTCTGTATAGAAAGAAGTAGTTTCGCATGCATTATTCCACTCTTCATCAGTTAAAAGACCATAGTGATTATATACACCAAATTCCATTAAAGCAAGTACACCATCAATATCAAATACTAAAACTGACATTTTATCTTTTAATAATTCTTTTATTTTACTCATTTTTTATACACAAGTATATCCACCATCAATTGGTAATATAACTCCAGTTACATAAGATGCTTCATCACTTGCTAGAAATATTGCTCCAGCATTAAGTTCACCTTCGTGTCCATATCTTTGCATAGGTACAGTACCTTTCATATATGCTTGGAAATCAGGTGTATCTAATACTGCTTTTGTAAGTTCAGTTTCGAAGTATCCTGGGCATATAGCATTACAAGTAATATTATATTTTGCAAGTTCTGCCGCTACAGCTCTTGTAAAGTTAACTACTCCACCCTTACTAGAATGATATGCTACTGTTCCCATTGCAGTATTACCAACTAGTCCATACATAGATGCAATATTAATGATTCTTCCATAATTATTTTTTTTCATAATATTTGCAAATGCACGAGTCATTTTAAATACAGAAGTTTGATCTGTTGCAATAGTAAAATCCCATTCTTCATCAGTCATATCTAGTACTCCAGCATCCTTACTAGAACCTGCACAATTTACTAAAATATCAACCTTTCCAAATTCTTTTTCAGCCATTTTAGCAGCATTATTAATATCTTCTGTACTAGTTACATCACATTTTACTGCTAGTACTTTTGTACCTTTTTTTTCTAATTCAGTTTTTAACTCTTCTAATCTTTCTACTCTTCTTGCTAATATAACTAAGTCTGCTCCTTGTTCTGCAAATGCACGAGACATTTGACGTCCAAGTCCACTAGATGCTCCTGTTACAACAGCAACTCTACCTTTTAGATTAAACATTTTTATCACTCTCCTAACAATATTTTATCATATAAAAAAGAAAATATAATTCTCTTTTATAATTTGTTTACATATTTTGTAGCTTCACTCGCAGCAATAGCTCCATCACTAGTGGCAGTGACAAGTTGTCTTAACTCTTTTGTTCTATTGTCTCCAGCAACAAAAATACCATCAACATTAGTATGACAATCTTCTCCAGCAATAATATAACCATAATCATCAAGATTAATTAAATTTTTAAAATTTTCATTTTCAGGAATTCTTCCTATTGCTATAAATAAACCTGAAATATTTAACTCTTTATCAGTACCATTTTTATCTTTAATAATGATACTTTCAAGTCTATTTTCACCTACCATTTTTGTAACATTACTATTATAGATTATTTCAACATTTTCTTTTTTCTTTAAATCAATAACAGAAGCATCATCAGCTTTAAAAGTTTCATTTCTTAAAATAATATATACTTTATTAACAATATTACTTAAATATAATGCATCTTCAACAGCTACATTTCCGCCACCTACAACAGCAACATCTTTATTCTTATAAAAAGCTCCATCACAAGTTGCACAATAAGATACACCTTTTCCAGTTAATTCCTTTTCTCTTTCTATTCCAAGAAGTCTATTTTCTGAACCTGTAGCTAAAATAATACTTTTGCATTTAAAAGTATTTTTATTAGTAATAACTTCTTTATAATCTTTTAAATTTTTAATTTCAGTTACTCTTTCAAATTTAATTTCACTACCTAAATCTTTAGCTTGATTATAAAGTTTAGTTGCAAAATCAAAACCTGAAATATGACTTTCTACTGGATAGTTTTCAATATCTAATGTGTTAACAATTTGTCCACCATAAGTATTTGCTTCAAGCACTAACACTTTTTTATTACTTCTTCTAGCGTAAATAGAAGCAGTAAGACCAGCAGGACCAGCTCCTACTATTACTATATCATACATTATTTTCCTCCAAGAACATTTTCAAGTTCATCTTTTGGCATAAATCCTACATTTCTAGACACTTCTTTTCCATCTTCAAAAAGTACTAAACATGGTATAGAAGATACTTCATAAGTTTCTGCTAATTCGTCTTCATCATCAACATCAACACTTACAAATTTAATATTTTTCATTTCTTCACTTAATTCTTCGATTACAGGTCCCATCATTTTACATGGACCACACCAAGTAGCATTAAAATCTACTAATACTTTTTTTTCACTTTTTAATACTTCTTTTTCAAAATTATCTTTACTACCATTAATAACACTCATTATTAATCCTCCTTTTCCAAATTAAATAATATTTTATAACACAATTTATATAATGTCTCAGCTTCATCTTTTGAAACATTTAAACATTTTCCTACTTTACTAGGTATATCTACAACTTTACTTTTTAATTTTTCACCTTTTTCAGTTAATGTTAATTTAAGGTTTCTTTCATCACTAGATAATCTTTGTCTTACAATGTATCCTTTTGATTCTAGTTTTTTTAATAGTGGTGTTAATGTGCTAGAATCTAAAAGAAGCGTTTTTCCAAGAGCCTTAACATTAGATTCTTTTTTCTCCCAAAAATATAACATAACTATATACTGAGTATATGTTAAATCTATCTTACTTAAATATGGAGTATATTTTCTTATAATTTCCTTTGAACAAAGATACAAAGGAAAACATAATTGGTTTTCTAATTTTAAACTATCTTCCATTTTACTATATCAACTCTTTTATATCGTTTTCAAATGACATTGGATTTGATGTTGGATCAAATCTTTTAACAACATTACCCTTTCTATCAACTAAAAATTTAGTAAAGTTCCATTTAATATCTCCATCTTTTTTACAAGTTGTACTAATTTTTTCAATAGCTTTCATTGCCATTTTATTTTTAAGTCCTTTAACTTCCTCATTAGGCATTTCTTTTTTTAATAAGGTATATAATTTACTTTCATTTTCTCCATTAACATCTATTTTTGAAAATTGATCAAATTGTGTTTTATATTTAGCAGTACAAAATTCATGTATTTCATCATCTTCACCTGGAGCTTGATGTCCAAATTGATTACATGGAAAATCTAATACTTCAAAACCCTTATCGTGATAAGTTTCATATAATTTTTCAAGAGCTTCATATTGAGGAGTAAAACCACATCCAGTAGCTGTATTAACAATTAATAATACTTTTCCTTCAAAATCTTTTAAAGATATCTCTTCCCCTTTTCTTGTTTTAACTTTTAAATCATAAATGCTCATAATCATTCTCCTTTAATTAATTTGCTTGCGATTTAATTGTATCATAATCAATTTGAATGGTCAATATATTCACTAAAATCTTCTTTTATTCTATTTGCTAGTATGCCCTCTCTTAAGAATATTATTTTATTATTTTCAACTTTTATTAAAGTAGAAGCAATATCACTTAGATCACCTGCATCATAAATATAATCTATTTTACTTTTAAGTCTATCATCTAACATATTTACATTTGTTATTACTTTTTCATTTGTAATATTAGCACTACTTGATAATAGTGGTTTTTTATATTCATTTAACAATTCAAGTAAAAATTTATTATTTGGCATACGTACTCCTACAAAAGGACTACCTTTGGTTAATTCATCACTTACTTTGCTATTCTTTTTAAATAGTATTGTTAAAGTATTTGGCCAATACTCTTTAATTATCTTTTCTTGTAAATCATCTATCTCACTTACATATTCTTTTAACATTTCAATGGATGATACTACCATTAAATGTGGCTTATTACTTCCCTTTGCTTCATCAACTCTTTTTATTGCTTCAACATTTGTGGCATCTGCAAATATTCCATATACTGTATCAGATGGAAGTATTGCTATTTTACCACTTTCAAATAATTCAACTAGTTCTTTCATAACCCTCCTATATAAATAAAGTTATAATGCATAATATTAGTAATACTAAAATAATTATTTTAGATGCTTTGCTTATTCTAATTTTTTCTAAATCATTTCTTTCAATATTATTCTTAACACCAAGATACTTTAAACCAAAATGATTATTTTTACTTATATCTTTATCAGTATATATAGAAAAAGACATTTCATCATCTAATTCAGTAAACATAATATCTTTATCAAGTTTAGAAATAAATATAAACATTATTATATCTCCACCACAACCTATTAAATTAAAAATTGATAATGCAAACAGCAAAGGTAAATTAAAAATAATAGATATAATATAAGTAACAATTCCAATAAAGAATAATGGATACATTAATGAATGTAAAATATTACGTCTGGTTACATTTTGTTTACACAAGCAATATAATATTCCTTTTTCTAATGACATTCCATATACAATTTTATTATACTTGCCTCCATATATTACATATGCAATACTATGAAGTATTTCATGTAGTATCAAATATGCAAAGAATAGTATAAAGAACAACAATAAATTCATATTTGCAATACTTATAAGAGATTCACTTAATAAATATGGAGTTGTAATAGTTGCAAATATAATTAATAAAATTAACAACACAAGAGATATTGCATTAATTGTAAATGAGTTCATTTGATATATATAATAATTTTTAATTTTTTTCATAATTCTCAACCTCAACTTTATTCTATCATAAAAAAAGAAGTAAAACTTTTTAATTACTTCTTTTTAACTTTAATTTTACAGCTTCTTTTCTAAAATCTTCTTTTGCTTTTTCAACATCTATTTTATCTCTTAAATTTAAATAATCAATAACATTTTCAAAATCATCAGCTAAATTATAACCATGTATTCCCATTTTTGATGGTTGATCAAAATAGATATCATTTTTGCCCATATTGAAGAATTCTTCTGTAAACTCTCTAGTACATTTTCTACCATATCCTTGATTCCAACATTCTTCAACATCAAGTGTTTCAATGACTCTAAATAATAATCTTCTAAAAAATTCTATATGACATAGTACTTTATAAAGATCAGTCATTTTCATACTTTCACCATGTCTTTTAATATTAACTGTCGTACATTCAAGTTCATTAAATAGTTTACTCAATTCAAATGCATTTAAATCAACACTATATCCAGCACTTTCAAGAGCTTTTATAATATTTGCTATTATTATTGCTCTATTAGTAACTTGGCTTGGTATAGTTGAACCACTATATGAGATTAAAACATGCATTTTAATAAACTTTGGTTTTTTAACTCTTTCCACTCTTTCATAACATAGTGGATCTCCTGCAACATATGCAGGTACATTTAGGTAACCTCCTTGAACTGACATTACGGTTTGATATTTAGAAGTTTCAGCTTTAATAGCTCCATTGATACTACCTTCTAATTTAATGAATTCTCTATATTCTGTATCATCTTGTTTTAGTAGATCTTCTAAAGCTTCATTATATGGTTTTCCTGATTGTGCTACAGGATTTTCTTCGCTTTGTAGTGTTTTAAATATAACATCATTAGTTTCAGGATTACTCTTTAAATAGTCATATAAACTATATAAATTTTGAAAATTTGCTCTATAAAGAGTCCATTTTTTTCCATCGACAATAACTTCTTCTGGTGGAAAAATATTTTTAGGATATTTTAAGTGATTATTAGGTAATTTTTTTAATTTTGCCATATTTATCACCTATTACATTCTTTTTGCATCAGGATTTAAACAACGATATACTAAACATTTTGCTATTTCTTTTTCGCCTAAAGAATTAGCTTTTGTTGAAGCATCTAATGGATATTGATTTAAGCTTGGAATTCCATAAATATCCATAAATGTTTTTGCAATACTTCTTAAATAAGGAATATCTTTCTTTTGAGTAAAATTTTCTCTAATAATACAGTCAATACTTTGACTATTATGATTTAATACTCTAACAATATCTGCTCCGTCACGAGTAGTAATTAAACCAGGAGTTGCTGGATAGTTTTGACTTGCTGCATATAAATCACAAGCTTCTCTAAATCTAACAAATACTTTATACCATTCTGGGTATTTAGAGAATATATATCTTTCTATTCTATTATCATATGAGAAAGCTTTAGGTTTCATTCTTTGTTGTACAGATTCATCTAATTTACCACGAGCATTATATATTTCATTTTCTCCATCTCCATTTGTATTACCTGCTCCAATCATTCTAAAGTTTGGATTCATTGGAATTTCTAAATCTTCTGCAAAAGTTACAAATGCTGGAGAACTAGGATTATTTACTGTGTCTCTCATAGCATCATATATTTTACTAAGAGCAATATGAACAGCAGTATTACCTGAGTCCATCTCATCATATGAAATTAATTTTCCATATAATGATGCTATAAATGTTTGAGTAGCTGCAAATGCTCCATTTGGTCTTGTATAAGCCATAATTGTATGTAATTGTTCAATCTTACCATTTTCTACATAATCTAATCCAAGCAAACTAGCAGCTTGTTTAAATATATATGATTTTCCGCAACCACTTGGTCCATATAAATATGGCCAAAAACCTTCCATTAAACAAATTAATACTTCATCAACTAATTCATGGAATATTTCACCCTTCTTTTCTCTTTTTTCTTTTTCCTTCATAATTTTTGCAAAACGTTTTTCGAAAGGAATAGATTCATCAAAAGCAGGTAATATTGTTGTATCAACATCAGTTGTAGGAATAACTACTTTTTTGCTTTGAGGAACTATTGGTCTATCATATCCTGGAATAATTAATGTAGATGAAGATGGAATAGCAATGTCTGGATTCTCTACAACAGTTGTTGTTCCAGTTTGAGGAAAACCACCATTTAATAATACATCTTTAACTGCAACTGATTTAGCAGCATCCTCAATTATTCTTCTAAGTTCCGGTTCATTTTCCATATAATTTTTAAGTGATGCTACACTATCTTCAGCAGCCTTTTTAATTCTAAGTAAATCACCTGTTGTTGTATTATTAATACTTTGTGCATAAACTTTTATATTTTTTAAACTTTCTTGAGTATCTTTTAAAATACTATTGAATATTTGATCACTACTAGCTTTTAAATTTTGTTCTAAAGTTACTAAATATTCATCTAGTCTTTGAATCATAGCTGCTTTTGCAGTCTCTATCTCTTCTTGTAATTTTTTAAGTGCACTAGCAGATGCTCCATTAATGGCTTTTAATCCATTAGCAGTAGCAAGTTTACTTCTTTCATCATAGGCATCTAGTCTTGATTGCATATTTTCAAGTTGGCGAACCATACTTTCTGCTCTTCTTGCAGTCTCGGAAATAGATGCAAGAGTATATTCATCAATTGGGTAAACTCCACATCTCTTTTTAGCTTCAATTAATCTCCTATTAGAATATTCAGATATACTACCAGTAACATTTTTAAGTCCATTCATAAAAGCAATTATTTCTCTTTTCAAAACTTCAACATTAATACAATAAGGACTAACTTCAATAGCATAATTAAAAATATATAATTCATTATCTTTTAATAGTTTATCACTAGAAATTAAATTCATTATTTGTTCATAATCAATTCTACTACCTAGTATAGAATATAATTCTTTTGATGTAACTTGCTTATTAATCATAATAGAGCGTTTAACACTTTCATATTCTGGTGTTTTTTCTCCCTCTGGCAACATAAATTTAACTGAGCTAATTTTTTCATTAAACTTATCAATTAAACTTTCATTTTCTTTGTCAGTTTTAATTTCTCCATTAACAAAACCTAATACAACTGACATCAATATATCTTCGTCAATAAAATCATTTTCTCTTGTACCATTTCTTACTCCATTTACATAATTAAGTAAATAGTTTTGAAATTCATATCCTATTTTATTAGAATTCTTAATTGCTTTAATTAAACTTCTATAATTTTTATCTTCCATTTTTATTTATCCCCCTTCGTTAAACTCAATATAATTCCTTCATCTCTTAAGTCTGAGTTAACAAGAATATTTTCTTTTGAAACATTTATTCCGTCACTTAGATTGATTCCATTTATACCATTCTTACTTCTTACCACATGATAGAAATATTTATCTTTTAACTTTTCCAAATAATATCCATTTGGATATCTACTATCTAAAAATGCTGTTTCTATTACGTATATATCTTCACTATCAATAACACATACACATAAAGTATTTTTCAACATATCATCAAGTATAACTTCATTTGTATTAAGTGCTGTTGTATTATTCCTTTTATATGTTTTTGAGTAGTTCTCTTTTTTCATAAATGATTTTTGAAAAGCACATACATACATTGAATATGTTTGAATCATCTTTTCATCTTTACTAAGTGTTGATACTTCATTATTAATACCATATATTGCATTCCATGGTAACTTATACCATGTAAAATCAGATTTGCTATCCAAATCAGTTATATTTGGAAATTCATTTTCACATGACTCTAAATCTTTATTTTCGTAAACAACACTTCTATTATTTTTTGAAATGTTAATAATTTGTTTAATTTTTTCATTATTAGTAAGATAAGTATATTCACAATCAAGTTCATATTTTTTATTATTAATACTTACTACTATTCTATCTTTTTTAAATTCAATTATCATACTAAATGAATTACATTCACTAAATAATCCACCTATTTCTAAAATATATTTATTTTCATTTTCTTTAAAATAACTAACATTTACTACTCTTTCTAATCCATTAACATTAGCTTTTAATAAGAAATTATCTCTATATCCTTGAATAGTATCAAATATTTTAACATTAGTACTTGTCTTACCAAAAAGGTTTTCTAAATGATACTTAATAATTGGAAATAATAATTTAAATTCATCTTTTTGAAATAATAAGCTATTATTATAAGAATATTTATTATCATATAACGAATAAATACTATTAATATTTCTAAGTGAACCACTTTCAAGTACCATTTTAGTGTGATCATCTATAAGTATATGGCTACGTAATCTAAATGGGTCAGTTAGACTATCTTCAATAATATTATCTTTTTCATCATTATATACTTCCGTTACTTTTTTAACAAATGAATCAAAATATTTTTCTTTACTTGATAGTGATAATGTCTTACCACCTTCATATGTAATTGATAATACTGGAACAAGTTCCATCTTACCAGTTTCTTCACTACTATACATGAAACTACCTAATTTGACACTTGTTAAGTTTTTAATATTCTGTATATTTATAAGCATATCTTCCATGCCATATATTATCATGATTGTCCCCCTATTTTATATTTTTTAGTCTTCTAATCCTAATGTTTTTTCTTTTATTATTTTACCAGGTGAATTATATAAAACTGTATTTGTACTAATATCGTATCTTCCTTCTGCTTCAACAGTTTCTTCATTAACCATAATGTATACCATATAATTATCATAACCATCATTATTTGAGTACCCTGTTGTTCCAATTATTTTGTAACCTTCTGGTACATCAGGTGAAAACAATGAATTGTCATATCCTTCTGTTAATTGAGAATTATGATATGAGCTTCCATCATTAACTTTATGAACATATTGAATAATATGAGTACCTGGTTCGAATGTTTTAGGCAATACTTCTACCTTTACATATTCTCCATTTGATTCAACATATGTTCCATCTTTTGTTTCGATTGATTTTGGTGCAGAACCACATCCACATAAAATACTTAGTGATGCGATACTTGCTAGTAATAATGCTTTCTTTTTCTTATTCATCTTAATCTCCTAATTCCAAAGTTTTTTCTTCTATAACTCTACCTGGTTCAAGATATTCTACTTTTCCAGTGCTAGTATTATAAACAGGGGTAACTTCCACCCTTTTTTCATTTACAAATACATGTACAAAAGCATTCAAATGTCCATATCCAGCTTGATCTATAGAAATAGTTTCTACATATTTATATCCTTCTGGTACCTCAGGAAATTCAACTCTTGATTTTCCCCAACCATCTTCTTTACTATATACATCCATATTTCCAATATATACATTGTATTGAACTATATGAGTACCAGGTTCAAAAATAGCTGGTTCAAGATTTAATCTTACGTATTCACCATTTGATTCAACATATGTTCCATCTTCTGTTTCAATTGACTTTGGTACAGTAGTACATCCGCATAAAATACTAAGTGATGCGATACTTGCTAGCAATAATGCTTTCTTTTTCTGATTCATAATAAACCCCTCCCAGTGCGCTATATTATAACATAAATTAATAGTTTAATCAATATTTTTTTATAGCACCCTAACCTATTTCTGTAGTCAAAAAAAGCAAGACTACAAATAATCTTGAAAGTCTTGCTCATTATTTCTATTTCGGATATTAAATATCGTCCTGACGAAAATAGATTCACATGTGTGAGAACTACTCCCTTTCAACGATTTAATTATACCATAAAACCTTTAAAAAATCAATTATTGTTCTTTAAATTTCTCTTCGAGTAATCTAACTGGTTCTGATCTATCTCTTAAAATTGTTGAAATAGATAAATCATTGTGAATATCATATATGATAGTAGCTAATTCCTTTGAACAATCACATACATGCAACCATGGTCTTTCTTGATATTCTTTTGGAATATAAGATAAATTACTTGTATAAATTCCATCTATCTTACCCTCTTTATAATATTTTTCAAACATATCAATTCCTTTAGTAAATAAAGCATAAGTTACTATAATATATATTTTTTTAGCATGTCTCTTCTTAAGTTCTTCAACTACATCAAACATACTTCCACCACTTGAAATCATATCATCAGTTACAATAGCCGTTTTTCCTCTTAAATCATTATTTCCAGAGTAATCATGAGATATAATTGGATATTTTCCATCAACTAAATTATTATAATCTCTTTGTTTAATAAAACTTCCTGCTTCTCTATGTATGTAAGGTGAATTAAATGAGTTTAGATAAACATTTCTTCTTCCAGTAGCTCCATTATCAGGAGCAACAAAAACAAGATTTTTAAGATCATCTATTGATAAATCATTGATGAATCTATCTAATATTGTATTAGTAGCATAGAAATTATCAAATTCCATGTTTCTAATTGCATGTTCTACTCCTTGATCATGAGCATCAAATGTTATAAAACTTTTAATTCTGCTTATGTTATCAAGTTCTCTTAAATTCTCACCACAACTTAAATTTTCACGAGTATTCCTTCTATGTTGACGTCCCGCATACAAAAGTGGCATTACAATATTTAATTTTTCAGCATGACAACTACATGCACCAATGCCATCTTTTAATTGCATCATTAAATCATTTGGGCTAGTATGATTAGTTATTCCACGCATATTATATTCAATTGAATAATTACCAATATCTGTTAAAAAGAACATATCTTTACCTCTAACAGTTTCTGTAATTTCTACTTTTATATGTCCATCATCAAAGAAATTTTCCTTGATTGGAATAATAAAAGTATATTTTTCTTTATCAAGATTATACATTTCAAGTAAGTGTTCATCAACCTTTTGCCCTAATTCTTTAGCACTATTAAACACCATAAGCCTTAGTTTTTCATCATTTACTTGACTTTTCACAATTCCTCCCACTAAAAAAGAGTATTATAAAAATACTCTATTTTTCTTTTTCTATTATGTAATCTACAAAATACTTCATATAAATCACATCCACTTATAGAATATCATTTATATAATATTTTTTCAACTTATTTTGTCAAACTAAGTGTAATACCTTTCTTTTCTCTTAATGAGTTAATATCTGCATATTCTAAATATCCAGCAGGTATTAGTACCTCATTTAATACTTTTTTGATGTTTTCAATACTCATTCCTTTAATTCTAGCTGCAGCTGAGTGTTCATTTCCTCCTCCACCAAATAATCTCATTATTTTAGATACATCAATAATTCCCTTACTTCTAGCACTAATAGAAACTGTCTCTTCATCAATATATCCAATTGCAAAAGTAGCATTAACTTGATATTTTAGTAGATAATCTGAAGCTTTTGCTATATCTTCAACATCATATATTTTTCCACTATCCTCTTTATCACTAGCGATAGCAAATATAAATGTTGGAAATGTTGTATTATCCACTAACCTTTGAATTGCTCTATCATGTTCAAAATCCTCTAAAAACATATTATTAGCAATAGTTGCATCTGCTCCTCTACTAGTTAATTTTGTTGCAACAGAGAATGTATCAGTACTAACATTTTTACTTAGTCTATTTGTATCTAAAATAATACCAGCAAGTAAATAATTAGCATGGTCTTTGCTTATTTTAACTCCATATAAGAATAATAATCTACTAACTTCTTCACAGGCACTAGATAATTTTTCATCAACAAATAAATATTTAGTTTTAATTGTATGTTCATCTGTTTTATGATGGTCTATTACAAGAACATCATTAAAATCTTCTAAGTATTTTTTAGTTGATATTAGATAATCTTTATTAACATCTACACATACCATCATACTATTATCAGTAATGTAATTTGGTATATCACTAGCTTTTATAATATCAAATTCGCTTTCAATTTCCTCTATAACTTTTCTTGTAGCTGATTCTAATTTTTCAACATTATCATCAATTACAATAAAACTCCTTTTCTTATTCTTTTTACATATTAATGACATTCCTATTGCAGCACCAAGAGCATCCATATCAGGTCTATTATGTGGTACTATGAAAACTCTGTCATTCTTACTTAATAGTTCATCAAGAGCAACCTTGATATTCCTACTATCTTGCATTTTTGCATTTCTTCCTTTCAACATTTAAAACAAATGTTAATTTTATTATACTTATAGAGACAAGAAAGTCAATTTGACAAAAATACAAAAATGTGCTTATAACAACTAATAATAATTAAAAAAATTACTTTTACTTATCATATTTATATAGTAATTTTAAATCTTTTTTATCTTTATCTCTATTCAAACTTTCTTTTAAATCTATTATTTCCTTTATGCTTTGAGTTGGAATTCCATCTATATATATAGAAGGCAAAGAATAATACTTTATACCAAAATTAATAATATCATCAATCATATATGCATGAGTTCCATCAGTATTAGTATGCTCTAAAACAGCAAAATAATCTTCTAATAATTCTTCTTCATATTCAGGAACTATAGATAAATCAATATCTGGAGTCTCATTCTTTATACCATGAAGTACCATTGCTGTACCACTTATTACTATATATTTTTTAATATCAAAATTATATCTTTTAAGTTCTTTTATTATCTCTTCTCTATTCATATTATTATTTTATCATAATTAAAAACAGCTTTCACTGTTTATCATTCAAGTAATTTTCGTTTACTTCCTTATCTATCTCTTTATTTATTTCTTCTTCATCAATAATAATATCATAGTCATCCTCATTATTAGATACAGGTATCTTTATTTTCTGATCTCCTACTATTTCAATGCCTAATTCTTTAGAGATTGTATATTTAATTATATTTCCCTCACTACTAACATCAACACAACTAGGATTTTTAAGACTTCTAATTATTATTTCAGATTCATCATCCAAATAAGCATTTTCTTTCACTCTAACTTTAACTTTTTCTTCATAAAACATTTTTTTACTAACAACATCAGTCTTTGTATTATTATCATAACTATACCAAATATTTATATCATAACTACCACTTATTTTAATATAATCTCCATCTTTTGTTCCTTTTAAATTATGATTAATAACCCAACATCCTAAAACAGTATCAGCTTTTCTTTCTAACTCAACTTCGTAATCATTTTTAAAAGTTTTCTTTCCCTTCCCTATAACAGTCTTTGTAACTATTTCTTTATAATTATTAAACATGACAAATGCCTCCTAATATAAAATATGCTTTAAATTAAAATAAGTCACAATACATTTTTTAATCTTTTAAAACCATAATAATAATATGAATATGATAAATGAATTATACAATTCTAAAAAACATATGCCAGATCTTCAAATAAAAGAAGTTTCTTTTAATTTGAATAAAATATATGTTATTAATATTCAAACAGTGTCTTCTTCAGAACAATCAAATAATTATATATTAAACTACTTATCAGATAGAAGTTTATTTAAAAATAAAGTCTTTAATTCATTAAAAAAAGATATATGTAACTATATACCATCAATTAGTTTCATAGATATTAAAGAATCTGAAATATATGATTATTTATTTAATGGTTTTACAATACTAATATATAAAAATGAAATAATAGCTTTTGAAACAAAAGCCTCTTTAGATAGAGGTATATCAGAACCATCAAGTGAGCCAACTATAAAAGGACCTAAAGACTCATTTAATGAAAATTATAATACAAATATTGGTTTAATTAGAAAGAGAATTAAAGATAAAAATCTCTATATAAATGAACTTACCTTAGGAAGTAAAACTAAAACGAAAATTAGTATTATATATATGAATGATTTAGTAGATAATGACTTATTAAATAACACAATAAACAAAATAAAAGAAATTAAGACTGATAAAATATTAGATACATACTACATTAAAGAGCTTATAAATCATGAAAATAAATCTATATTTCCAACAATTAAATCTACCGAAAAGCCAGATACAATAGCTAAGTCTCTTACAGAAGGTAAAATATGTATTCTCAGTGAAAACTCAAACAATGTATTAATAATACCAACATTTTTTGTTGATTATTTTTATAATGATGAAGATAATTATCAAAAAAGTTTTTTTGCATATTTTGTAAAATTTATTAGGATACTTGCTCTATTTATAACAATATTTGCACCTGCTATATATTTGTCTTTAACAACATATGATCAACAGATGCTACCAACTGATTTACTAATTAATTTTTCATTACAAAGATCTAATGTTCCATTTCCTGCTGTAATAGAATTACTAATTCTAATGATTACTTTTGAAATTTTATATGAAGCAGATGCCCTAACTCCTACTTCAAGAGGAACATCTCTTTCAATTTTAGGAGCATTAGTTCTAGGTGATGCTGCAGTTTCGGCAGGAATAGTTTCACCAATAATGGTAATAGTTGTTGCATTAACAGCAATATCTTCAATATTCTTTTCATATCAAGACTTTCAATCATTTATAAGACTATATAGATATTTAATAATGATATTATCATGCATACTAGGAATGATTGGAATACTTTTTGGTTTTATATTTTTAATAACCAACTTATCAAGCATTAAGTCTTTTGGTAAACCATTTTTAATACCATTTTCTCCAGTAATTAATAAAAATAAAAAAACACTAATAAAAAAAGGATTATTAACTCAAAATACTAACAAAGGAGACTTATGAAAAAAACAATAATATTAATATTATCAATATTTATGCTTTATGGTTGTTATGACTATGTAGAAATAAATAATCTAGTTATAATCAGTGGTATGCTTATTGATTACAAAGATAATAATTATTATATAACTAGTCAAATTATTGAAAATGAGAATGAAACAAAAATAAATGTTTATACAACAAGAGGAAAGTCTATAGAAGAATGTTTATCAGAACTATCAAAACTATCAAATAAAGATTTATTTATATCACATCTAAAAGTAATAATTTTAACTGAAAGCACAATTAAGAACAATAATGATTATCAAGATTATTTTCTTAGAGATTCAAAATCAAAAATGAATTTCTATGTTTACTATGTAGATGACAAATATAAAGATGAAGTATTAAACATTTATAAAGAAAACAATGGTTCTGCATTATATATTAAAGATTTGATGGAATTTAATAATAGAATATTCTCATCTTCTACCCCACTTTCATTTTTAGATTTAATATATAAGCAAAAAGAATATGGAATAGATGAAATATATCCAAATTTAATAATAAAAGAAAATAATGAAAAGAAAGTATTATATTTACAAAATATAGTTGGTTTTAATCAAAATAAAGAAAAAATTATATTAGATGACAAAGAAGGCATATTTTATAACATGATTACAAATAATGTAGAGAAAACCTCATTAAATATTCCATGTGAAGAAAATGATTTTACAATATCATTAAATAATTTAAAAACTATATATAAATGGACCGATAATACTTTTTATATAAAAATTAAAACCAATGGAAAATTATCAAGTTATGAATGCAAATATAATCTTGATTCTGTAAATACAACAAAAAAGATAAGTAATTTAGTTAACAATTATATAAAAACTAACATAAATGATATTGTAAATATAAGTGTAAATAATAAAATTGACTTTATAGGAATGGGTAACTATATTTATAAACATGATAAAAACTATTTTAATTTTAAAAGAAAAAATTGGAATAATGAACTTAATAAATTAAATATCAAAGTAAGTGTAGATACCACAATAACTTCAATAGGAGAAATGAGAAAATGAATAAAGAAAAAATTAATAGTTTTGGACTTTCATGCTTGGTTTGCTCACTTTGTAGCGCCCCATTTTATGGAATATTTAGTTCATATACTCTACATACATCTAAAAATTCAACTATTATTTCTCTATTAATTGGATTTATTTTATCACTAATAATTTCACACTTTATATTAAAATTTTTTAAAATGTATAACAATAAAAATTTTTCTCAAAAAGCAAAAATACTTTTTAATAAATTTTCATATTTTATAATAATACCTATACTTTGTTGTTCACTATTTGGATACATATTGTTAACATATAGATTGACAACATTTTTGTCAAGCCAATATCTAATAGAGACACCAAAATATTTTTTGTTAATAACTATACTTATACTAACATTTTATATTGCTAATAAAGGTATAGAAACAATAGTTAGAGTATCAACTATATCTTTTTATTTATCAGTATTAATATTCTTATTTGACTTTATAAGTTTAATACCTCAAGTTAACTTTGAAAACTTTTTACCATTAATAAACGTTAGTACAAATAAAATAATTCTCTCTTCTATTATTTTTGCTTTCTATTTTTCTATACCTATAATACATATAAATATAATTTCAAATAGTCAAATAGAAGATAATGAAATATTTAATAAATATTATTATTCATTTATTACTATTTCTTTTATTATGATATTTTTATCTATGGCAACTTCAATAGGAATATTAGGAATTAATATAGTTAATTTATTTGATTATCCACTCTATACTACTTTAAAAAGAATAAAACTTTTTTCATTTTTAGATTCATTAGAAAATATAAGTATAATGTTATGGGTGTTATATATTATTAATGCTTCTTCTACTATGTTATCATTTGTTTTTTCATCATTAAAAGAAACATTTAATTTAAACAACAAAAAAAGTAAAATTATTAATGTGATAATTTTACTAATATCTTTTGCTATACCTAATTTTATGTTTCTAACTAATAATTATAATGAATCTTATGAATATATATGGTTACCATTTTCATTTTTAGTGTTTATGTTTATAGTTATCATAATTTCATTAATAAAAAATAGATTAACTCATCATTAACCTATCCTTTAAACTTTCTAATTTTATTTTCTAAATACTCATCTAATTCTAAATCATTCAATAATCTTACTTCACTTTCAAAGAAATCACAACCTTCAGAATATCTAGATCTTCTATATACTTTACCATTTTTAAATACAAATTCATCTGTAACTGAGTATTCTTTTTCTTCTTCCTGTAAAACATCATTGAATCTATATACATCAGTTTTAATAAGATATTTATTTCCACTTCTAACTATATATCCACTAACTAGTCTATTTTCATAATCACTATATGTAGCACCATCAAATCTAACTGCTCCCATTTCATTCTTATTTAAATTCATAAATAATATGTCATAAACAGGACTTGCATAATCCCTAATATATATTTCACTATCACTAATATCCTTTGTATTTAATAATAAATTAATACATAAGTTTCTTTCATCAATAGTCATATTTCTATATGGAAAATATTGCTCTAATAATATTTCATCATCACATTCCATGTTAAATCCCCCAATCAAGTAATATATTATACTACTTAAAAATTAAAAAGCAATAAAAAAAGAACTTATAAAGTTCTTAAAATGAATCTATGTTTACTTTTACTTTATTATTTCCATCATTGTAGGCTTTTGCTTGTACTAAAGACTTAATACTATTAGCAATTTTACCTCTTTTACCAATTACACGACCCATATCGTCTTCAGCAACAACAATTTCAATTACTGTTTCATCATCACTATCAAATTGTTGTACTTTAACAAGATCTGGTTCCTTAACTAGTTTTTTAACAATCATTTCAGAAAATTCAACTAAATTCATTATTTATTTTTTTTAGAATTATGGAATTCTTCCATAACACCTACTTCACTTAAAATATTCTTAGCTGTATCTGTAGGTTGAGCTCCTTCCTTAAGCCATTTTAATGCAGATTCTTTATTTACATTGTATTTTTCTGCTTCTAAAGGCATATAAGTTCCTATAGATTCAATTACATTACCATCTCTTTTAGCTCTTGAATCAGCTACTACTAAACGATAATAAGGTCTTTTCTTAGCACCCATTCTTTTTAGTCTAATTTTAACTGCCATTTGATATTCTCCTTCCTTCTTTGAATAATATTACTATAAATAAAAAGATATGTCAACCTTTTTTTGTTTACATATCATTTTTTATTTTTAAATTTATATGATTTGTTATAAATATATATTTTATTTCCTTCCACAACAAATGCTTTTTTAGCAATTTCAAGAATAGGAATATCTGACTCAGAATCACTATAAGAAGTTTCAAAAACACAATTTTTATATTCACTTTTAAGTCTTTTAACTTTTTCTTCTCTCTTGCAATTTTTACCAATTATTTTTCCTTTAGAATCTACTTTAGTCGCTATTACATGTTTTATACCAAGTATTTTAGCAAACTTTTTAATCCACAAGTCATATGAAGCACTAACTATAATGTCATTTTCACTCTTTCTTGCAATATACCATGGCTTTATTTTTTTTATATGAGTATTTACAAATTCATTTATAAACTTTGGATAATTGTTTATTTTAAATATAAATGATAACAACTCTTCTTTAACACGTTCAAAAGGAATTTTATTATTTTTATAATCTTCATTTAATTTTTTAGCCTTAATTAGTGATTTAATTGTAAAATTTGGGTATTTTTTAAGTCCAAACAAAACTAAATCTCTACATGAATCCCCATTATAAATTGTATTATCAAAATCATATATATTCACATTTCACCTATATAAAATTACATTTCTTCTCTCATAAATTCTTCATATTTAGACATTATTTTTTTAGGATCTCCTTCTTCTTTAATTAGTCCATCATGCAACCAAATAACCCTATCACACAATTCTTCTACAGTTTTAGAACTATGTGAAACAATAACAACTGTTCTATTCGAATCACTTATTAGTTCTTTCATTTTATTATAACTTTTTTCTTTAAAATGAACATCTCCTACACTTAATACTTCATCAATTAATATAATATCTGTTTCAAGTATTGCTGTAATAGAAAATGCAAGTTTAGAGTACATTCCAGAACTATAGCTTCTAACTGGTCTATTTATAAATTCTCCTAGTTCAGAAAACTCAACAATTTCATTAACTTTAGAATCAATTTCTTCCTTTGTATAACCAAGTAGCATACCGCTTAAATAAATATTTTCATATCCAGTCAATTGTTTTTGAAATCCGACTCCAATTGATAGTAATGAAATAGAATTTCCATGTAAATTAATGCTTCCATGATCTGGAGAAAAAATACCAGAGATTGCTCTTAATAATGTAGATTTACCGCTACCATTTTTACCACATATACCTAGAATTTGTCCCTTTGGAACTTCAAATGAAACGCCTTTTACAGCCTTAAATATTTTTCCACTACCTTTACCTTTAAGTCCATTTTTCTTTAATGAAAAACGTTTCATATCTCTATAATACACATGTAAATCTTTAACTGTTATTGCTATTTCTTTTTCTTTCATTATTTCATCACCTTAACATATGTATTTTCATATTTATAAATAGTTCTTATACCTAAAATACTTAAGAATAATCCAACAAAGAACCATATAAGTGTCCACATTCCAACTGGAGCACTCTTATATAACAATACATTTC
>CAMKNB010000024.1 GCA_946414095.1 uncultured Mycoplasmatota bacterium | reverse complement strand
TACTTCAGCAAGTGGAGGAACAGAAGTAACAAGTGCAACAAAAGTAACAAATCCAAATAATCATTCAATATATGCTCATTGGAATGCAAACTCAGTTAAGATAACTTACTATGCTAATGGAGGTAGTGGAACTAATGAATCAGGAACTGCAGTAAGTGAGACACTAGCAACATGGACATATTATTATGATGGAGATAATTTTAAAAGTAATGGATTACCAAATTATATAGAATCAGATGGAGGATATTGGAGACTTAAAAAGAATGGATGGACAGGAACAGGAAAATGGATACTTGGAAGTTCAACAGGAACTACAAAAATAGATGATAATACTAAGTATAACACTATACAAGATGCTATGAACGCATTAGGAAAGAAAACTGATTTTGAAAAAGGAAATATAGAAATAAAACTTTATGCAGAATGGAAACAAGTTATCTTCATAGCAGGCTCTAATCTAAATACTAAAATGAAAGAACTTGCTGGAAGCAATAAAATAGTTAATTTTAAGAGAACAAATACTAATCCAACAAACATTTCAAATAAAATAGTAGTGTCTACAACCACAGATATACCAATATATATGTGGTATGATAGTTCTAGTGAAACCATATATTATTATTCTACTTCACAAACTCTTTATTTGAATTCTAATTCCTATGGTATGTTTAAGGAATTTGAAAATTTAATTAATATAGATGGTTTAAGTGAAATAAATGCATCAAAAGCAACTGATATGTCATACATGTTTGATAATTGTAATAAGTTAACTTCATTAGAGAAACTATCTAGTTGGGATACAAGCAATGTAACAAACATGTATGCTACATTTAGGAAAAATCTGTCACTTACTTCTTTAAGTGGACTAGAAAATTGGAATACATCTAAAGTAACAACTTTCCATGATTTATTTGCATACTGCCATAATTTAACTAATATTGATGCCTTATCAGAATGGAAGACTGAAAATGTAACAGATTTTACAAGTGTATTTTTTGAAGCACAAAGATTGACAAATTTAAATGCTTTGTCTAAGTGGAATTTATCTAGTGCAACAACAATAAGTTGTATGTTTTATAGAAACTATTCTTTGACTGATATTAGTGGAATTAAAGATTGGAACGTAAGTAATATAGAAAACATGAGCCATGTTTTCTTTGGTGATTATCAATTAGAGAATATTAATGCATTGAGCAATTGGGGAACTAAGACTTTAAAAGTTAAAAATTTACGAATGTTTTTTAGTGCTGACAAAGATGAAGCAGTCATAAATGTAATAGATAATTCTGGTGAAGTTCATGACATAATAATAACTAGTTTAAATGCACTAAACAATTGGAATATAAATAGTTTAGAAGACATAACACATTTTTGCTATAAATGTACAAAACTTAATGACAGTAGTGTATTAGCAAATTGGGATAGTAGGTTACCTGAAGGTTTAAATAAGAATTGTGCATTTATACAAGCAAACAAAAAGCCAAACTGGAATATTACATGTAATTAATAAAATATGTGTTATAATGTTATCTAGAAGGTGGATGCAAGATGACAAATATAATACGAAATGTTGAAGATTTAACATTAATAAATAGAGAAAATCATTTAAGTAGATGGTATATTCCTAGTGACCTAGTAATAGTTGATGAAAATGAGAATAATTTTCATGAATATAGTAATCCTGAACTGAAACCAATGATTAGTAAAAGAGTGTTAATTAATTTTTTAAAATTACAAAGAGATGCTATTAAAGATGGATATAATATTATAATTGGTAGTGGTTATAGAAGTTATGACTATCAAGAAGCACTATGGAATCAATTTTTTAAAGAATATCATGATCAAGCTAAAGGAAAAAATGACGTTGAAAAAACTAAGATAGCTTTTGAACAAACTGCTAAAAGAGTAGCAATACCTGGCGCTTCAGAACATCAAAGTGGTCTTGCATTTGATATCGCATGCTTTAGAAAAGGCAAATATTCAGATGAAATAGAAGGCTCATTAGAAAGCAAATGGATGGATGAAAATGCATATAAATATGGATTTATATTACGTTATCCAAAAGGAAAAGAAAGTATTACTGGATACGATTATGAACCATGGCATTTTAGATATGTAGGATATCCAGTATCACTTGAATTTTATGATGGTAAATATAAAACATTAGAAGAATATCATAAAGAAAAGAAACTTACACTATAAGTTTCTTTTAATTTATGATAAAATATTTTGTATGAAAAAGATAATTATATTTATATTGTTAATCATTCCTGCTTTTATTAAAGCAAGTATTACAGATGTATTTATTGATAGTGAAATAGATATATCAGGAAATCTAATTGTAAAAGAAATAGTAAGTATCAATAATCCAAATGATATTGTAAAAATATATTATGAAAATATTCTAAATGATAAATTATATTTATCAAGTGGAATAAAAATAAATAAAGTTGGTATTTATTATGGTCAAGATAAGAAAGGAAATTATTTAGTTAAAAATAATAGATATACATATATAGATAAAGATGGATACTATAACATTAAATTTGGTGATAGTGGAACATATTATATAGAATATATTGTATTAAATGTGTGTGTTAAACATAAAGATTCAAGTGAATTATATTATAGATATTTTAATAACGTAGAAGAAGATATTAATAATATTACAATACTTACTAAATTGCCTAATACTAGTAAATTATTTGATATTCATACATATAAATATAAATCACATATAATTAAAGATAAAAACAACTATTATGTAATAAATAAAATAAATAATTTAAAAAAAAGTAATAGTTTTGATTTAAGAATACTATATGATAAAGATTTATTTAGTATAAATATCAATAAAGATAAAATAACTAACTATAATATGTATAAAACATTAAATAATAATAAATATTTAATATATAATTTAATATTATTTATTATTTTCTTCATTATATTGATATTATTATTAATACTAGATAGTTATAATAAAATAGATATAAGTAATTATAATATTAAAAGTAAAAAAATAGATAAAAATTTAAAAATAGTATTTTTAAGTGATTTACATAATAGAGATATATCATATAAGTTAAAAAGAATAATTGAAGATTTAAATCCAGACTTAGTCATATATGGTGGTGATATGGTTAATGAAAGTATTTTAAAAATAGATAATTTTATTAAACTTGATTCACTAATTAAAGCAAATAAATATTATATTTATGGTAATCATGAATGTAAAATGACTGAAGAAGATTATAAGAAATATGATGAAAAAATAAATAAATTAAAATTAAAAGAATTAAATAATAAAGTTGAAAAACTATCTAAAAATATTAATTTAGTTGGTTTTGTTAGTGAATATGAAAAATATCAAAGATTTGGTAAACTAACTTTAGATAAAAAATATATTAAAAGTAAAATAGGAGTATTAGATAATAATAAATTTAATATATTAGTTGCTCATAATCCATTAGAATTTGATAGTTATGTGAGTACGAATGCTGATTTAGTACTTAGTGGTCATGTACATGGTGGAGAAATAAAATTACCTTTAATTGGTCCTTTATTCTCACCAGATTATACATTTTTTCCAAAGTATTCTGAAGGAATGTATGAAAAAAAGAATACTAAAATGATAGTATCTCGTGGTCTTGGATTTAGTGAAAGACTTCCAATTAGAATATTAAATCCAGCTGAAGTAGTTGTTATAAATTTAATGAAAGAATAGTAGATTTATGATATACTTAAATATAAGGAGTATATTATGAAATATGTAGTATATAAAACATTAAGAACAACTCTAAAACCATTATTTTTATTACTATTTAGAGCAAAATATATTAATCTAGATAATATTCCAGAAAGTGGTCCAGTAATACTTGCAGGAAATCATACTAAATTTATGGATGCAGCTTTAATGATAGGTGGACCTAAAAGAGTTGTACATATGATGGCAAAAAAAGAATTATTTAATACTAAACTTAAAAATAAATTCTTTAGAAGCATGGGATGTATTAGTGTTAATAGAAGCATTCATGATGAAAATGCTAAAAAAGAAGCAATAGATGTACTTAAAAATAATAATGTACTTGGTATATTTCCTGAAGGAACAGTAAATAAAACAAATAAAAAACTATTACCATTTAAATACGGAGCAGTTTCATTTGCAAAAAAAACTGGCTCTGTAATAGTTCCTTTTGCTATTACTGGTAAATATAAACTATTTAGAAAAAGTATTAAAATTAGATATGGTAAACCATATAAAGTAACAGGGGAACTAGAAAGTGAAAATGAAAAATTAATGAATAAAGTATTAACTCTAATGAAGGAAAGTGAAGTAAATGAAAGATAATATGTCTTTATATGAAGTATTTAAAGAAGTAGCTTTAAATAATCCAAATATAGTCGCATATACACAAGATGGAAATAGAATAACATATGATTCTTTATTAAAAAAGATAGATGAAGTATCTTCTTCTTTTAGCGTACTTGGAGTTAAAAAGAAAGATTATGTATCAGTATCATTATTTAATTCATTAGAAATAATTTTAGTTATATATGCATTAAATAAGTTAGGTGCTATATGTAATTTAATAAATCCACTTTATAGCGAAGAAGAATTCAAATATTCACTGGAACAAACTAAATCAAAAATAATAGTGTTATCTTCTACATCCTATGAAAAAATAATAAGAATAAAAGATAATACTAATTTAGATACTATTATTAAAATAGAAGAATCAAATAGTATTTCTAAATTAAATAAAATTAAACAAATTCTATTTAATGACATAACAGAACAAAATGATAATTTAAGTATTTCATTTAATAAATTTTTAGGGTTATCTAAACAAAATAAAGAAGAAATAAATATAGTTAAAAACGATCCTGCAATAGTATTATATAGTGGCTCATCAAGTGAAAAATTAAGAGGAATATTACTTTCAAATAAAAATATAAATAGTTTTGTTGGTAATATTAATATTACAAATAATAATGATGTTGTATTAAATACAATGCCTATATTTGGTGGCTTTGGTATTGGATTTATGCATTATATATTTGCTAATGCTATAGAAGGAATATATTCAGATAATAAAAAAGAAGATGAAACAATCATTAAATACAGACCATGTATAATATTATTAAGTCCAAATATATTAAATAATTTATTAAATAGTAAAAAAATAAAAACAAAAGATTTATCATTTATAAATAAAATAATATGCATGGGAGACTTTTTAAGTAAAGATGAAACAAAAAAAGCAAATAATTTCTTATATGAACATAATTCAAATGCATTAATAGATAATATGTATGGGCTTAATGAATCAACTTCTGGAGTAACACTAACAAATAGTGAAAATGATAACTTAGGAAGTATTGGTTTTCCAATTGAAAATACAAAAGTTAAAATTTTTGATAATAAAACAAATAAATTTTTAGGCACAAATAAAGTAGGGGAAATATGTATAAGTGGACCAACTATTATGATTGGGTATTTAAATGATAGTGAACTTACAAATAAAAAACTAGTTAAACATAAAGAAGAAATATATTTACATACAGAAGATGAAGGATATATAGATGAAGATGGTAGATTATATTTTGAATCTAAGATGAACGAAGTAATTGTTTCAAATGGATATAAAATATATAAAAGACATATAGAAGAAATAATAATGGCACACCCTTATGTAGAAAAATGCGTAATAATTGGACTTCCTCATCCATATAAAAAAGAAGTAGTAAAGGCATATATAGTACTAAAAAAAGGATTAGTATTAAATAGTGAAATTAAAACAAGTATAAAAACATATTGTGAAAAAAGTATTGCTTCTTATGCTCTTCCATATGCATATGGATATAGAAAAGAAATACCACAAAATATTAGAGGTAAAGTATCATATGAAGAATTAATAAATGATAAAGACGAGGAGATATAATATGAATATTGGTTATCATATATTAAGACCATTTGTAACAATTTACTATAAATTAAAGTTTCATCCAACTATAATTGGTAAAGAAAATATACCTACTAGTGGACCTATTATTCTTTGCGGAAATCATAAACATACACATGATCAATATAATGTAATGATAGTAACAAAAAGAGTAATTCATTATATGGCAAAAGATGAATACTTTAAAGGTCCATATGCATGGTTTTATAAAATGGCTGGATGTATTCCAGTAGATAGAACTATACATGATAAAAATGCCAAAAGTAAAGCAATGGAAGTATTAGAAAGTGGTGGAGCTCTTGGTATATTTCCAGAAGGAACACGAAATAAAACACTTGGTACAAAAGATGAAGTAGATTTATTACCATTTAAGTATGGAGCTGTATCAATGGCAAAAAAGACTGGAGCACTAATTATACCATTTGGAATAAGCGGAGAATATACAGGAAAGAAAGGTAAATTAGTTACTAGAATAGGTAAACCATTTAGTGTTAAAGACATGGAACTTGAGAAAGCAAATAGCATTTTACGTGAAAAAATACTAAAATTAATGCAAAAATAAAAATAATATTATATAATAAAGCATGCAAAGACATGTTGTACTCATGAAATAAAGGAGAAATTTTTATGAAATTTATTTTAACTGCTGGTGGAACAGGCGGACATATATATCCTGCATTATCAGTACTAGAAGAAATAAAAAAAGATAAGAAAAATCAATACTTATACATTGGTACTAAAAACAGGATGGAAAATGATTTGATACCTGGGATGGGTATTCCATATGAAGGATTAGAAATATATGGTCTTTCAAAAACAGATATGATAAGAAACATTAAAAATATTAAATGTATTAAATCATCATATAAAAAATGTTTAAAAATAATGGATGAGTTCAAACCAGATGCAGTTATTGCTTTTGGTGGATATGTAACATTGCCAGTTTGTCTTGCTGCTAAAAAAAGAAACATTAAAGTATTTTTGCACGAACAAAATATGCTACCTGGTAAAACAAATATATTTTTATCAAGAAAAGTAGATGCAGTATTTGTATCATTTAAAGATGGTAAAAGAAGATTAAAATGTAAAAACATAATATATACAGGAAACCCAGTAAGTCAAAGAGCAGCAGAATGTAAAAAATATAATAAAACTGACTTAGGATTTTCAAAAGATAAAAAATTAATAATCATAGTTATGGGATCTTTAGGTAGTACATCAGTAAATGAAAAACTACTCGATTTCTTAAGAACATATGAAAGAGAAGATGCAGAAATATTATTTATAACTGGTAAAAAAAGTTATGCAGAACTAAATAATAATTTAATAGTTCCAAAAAGTACAAAAATAGTACCATTCTTTGATAATTTACCAAGCTTAATGAAAAGTGCTGATTTAATTATTTCAAGAGCTGGTGCTTCTACAATTGCTGAAATAATGGCTACTAAAACACCATCTATATTAATACCTAGTCCATATGTAGCAAATAATCATCAATACTATAATGCACTAGATTTAGTAAATAAAAAAATAAGTTTAATGATAGAAGAAAAAGACTTAAATAAAGAATCACTAATTGAAGCAATTGATGAAATGTTTAGTGATGAAGTAACAAAAGAAGTAAAAGAAAACTTACGTGAAATAAAAGATATAAATTCAAGTACTATAATAATGGATGAAATAAAAAAGATATTAAAGGGAAAAGATGAAAAGAAGAAAGAAGAAGCTTAATTTTAAAAGAATTCTAATATTTATATTAATAATATTATTTTTAGTTATTTTAGTTGTATATTTATTAAATATTAAAACTAAAAATATAATTATACTAAATAATGATTATTATACAGATGAAGAAGTAATAGAAAAGTCTAATATTCAAGATTATCCAAAATTCTTACTATTAAGTAAATCAAAAATAAGAAAAAAATTAAAACAACTAGATTTAATAGAAGATGCTACTATTACAAAAAGATTTGGATCTATATTGGAAATAGATGTAAAAGAAAAGAAGATATTATATTATGTTCGTAGTAAAGATAAATATATGGCTAGTGATAATGAACTTTATGATTTAGATAATGTCATTGGAGTTCCAACTCTTATTAACTATGTACCAGATAATATAGAATCATCATTTGTAAAAGAATTATCCAAAATAGATAAAAATATTATTAGTTTAATAAGTGAAATAGAATATGCAAAAACAACATACGATGAAAAAAGATTCTTACTTTACATGAACGATGGTAATGAAGTATATGTAACAATTACTAAATTAGACTTATTAAATAAATATATAGATATAGTAAAAAAATTAGATAATAAAAATGGTATATTATATCTAGATAGTGGTAATTACTTTGAAATAAAGAAATAGATACATTTTATCTATTTCTTTTCATATAATTTAATATGTCAAAATTAGATAATTTTAAAAAATTTGTTAGTATTCATCCAGAATTTGTGGATTATGTAAAGAATAATAATACTTCTTGGCAATCACTATTTGAATTATATGATATGTATGGAGAAAACTCTAATATATGGAATAAATACTTAAAAAAAGAAGAATTCGATATAAAAGGACTACTAAATACACTTAAGAATATTAATTTAGATTCACTAGAAGAAAATATAACATCTATTCAAAAAGCAGTAAGTTTAGTAGAAGAATTAACTAAACCAGAAGAAAAAGAAGAAGTAACTTCAAAAGAAGAAAAAATAGATAAAATATATGGAGAGTAAATGAAAAAAGAAGTATTAGATAAATTAAAAAATAACAAAAAATTCTTAAATTATTTGCATGAAAACTCAAATTATTATAAAGAATTAAATAGAGATAAAGATTACTATCAAGAATTTATAAAGAAAATGAAAGAAAAATATAAATTAAGAACAATAGATAAAGTAGATAATTTTGTAGATAGTGTAGACTTAATAACTAAGATAATAAATAATTCATAAAATTACTTTACACATTTATTTAAAAGATTATTGACACCAAAAAAATGATATTGTACAATTAATACATAAGGTAAGGGTAAACCCCTAAGGAAAGGAAAGTGAAGAAAATTTTATGAAAAATAAGAAAGGATTTACATTAGTAGAATTATTAGCAGTTATCGCTATCTTAGCTATCTTAGTTATCATAGCATTACCAAACGTAATGGGTATGTTCAACACAGCTAAATCAAAATCATTTGTTACTGAAGCACAAGCTATTTACAAACAAGTATCAACAGATTTTGTAACTGATAATTTAGGTAAATCAGGAGGACAAGAATATTGCCAATATACTGCAATAGATGAACTTACAGTAAATAATCCAAAAGATCCAAGTGCTACAGGTGCTACTTGTAAAACTATGCAACTTACTACTACTAGAAATTATTATGTAAAAGTTAATTCTGCAGGTAAAATAGAAAAATTTGTAGTATTTGATGGTTCATATGCATATGCAAACGATGACTTTGAAGATGGAAAAGCAACTGATATTTCTGAAAGTACTGTTGTTCCTACTGATAAAATAAAATCAATAGATATGACAGCTGCAACTATCGAACAATAATAATATGTTAAAAAAGAATCTCATTTGAGTTTCTTTTTATTTGTGTTAAAATAGTTATGGTGATGTATATGAATTTGATAATTGGGAGTCATGTTAGTTTTACAAATAAGACTCAACTTGTTGGAAGTGTAAATGAAGCTATTAGTTATGGGGCTAATACATTTATGTTTTATACTGGTTCTACTCAAAGTACTCAGAGGAGTGAAATTGATGATAATTTGACTTATGAAGCATATAAATTAATGGTTGATAATGGTATCAATAGTGATAATGTTATAGTACATGCTCCATATATAATTAATCTTGCTAATAGAGCTAGTGATGATAAATTTATGTTTTATGTTAATTTTCTTGCTGAAGAGTTAAGTAGAGTAAAAAGTCTTGGATTTAATAAAATGGTATTACATCCTGGTAGTGCTGTTAATTGTAGTAGAGAAGAAGGATTAAAGAATATTATTGATGGATTAAATCTTGCTTTTGAAAAGTCTAGTGATACTGTTATTCTTCTTGAAACTATGGCTGGTAAGGGTAATGAACTTGGAACAAATATAGATGAAATTAAAACTATTATTGATGGAATACATGATAAAAGTAGAATAGGTGTATGTTTAGATACTTGTCACCTAAATGATTCTGGTATTGATATTAATGAATTTGATAATTATTTAGATTTATTTGATAAAGAGATTGGAATAGAAATGATTAAATGTGTTCATGTTAATGATAGTATGAATCCTATTGGTTCTCATAAAGATAGACACCAAAATATTGGATATGGTACGATTGGTTTTGATGCTTTAAATAAAGTAGTACATAATGAAAGACTTGAGGGTATTCCATTTATTCTTGAAACTCCTTGGGTTAATAGAAATAAAGATGATGAGTATCCACCATATAAATTTGAAATAGATAATTTTAGAAAAGAAAAGTTTATTGATTTTATTCAATAAACTTTTTATATTCATTATATTTTTCTACTATTTTTAGCATTAGTTGTTTATTTAAAATTATATTATGTTTTTGCATATATGAGATTGGTTCTGAATTTAATAATTCATCTGTATTATTTTTTATTGTATTATAAATTAAATCTATTTCTTCATTTGATGCTGATATACATTCTTTAGATAGATAATCTATGATATTTTGTTTTGTTAGTTTGTTTACGTAACTTTTTATTAGTTCTTTTTTCATTATAAAAGTCCTCCTAATAATAGTATATTTGGAGGACTTATTTTTATTCTTTTAATTTATTTATTGCATTTAATATTGATATTCTTGAATATTCATAAATTAAACCACCTTGTTGAAATAATACATATGGTTTTCTTAGTGGTCCATCACATGAAAGTTCTATCGAAGAGCCTTGTGTAAATGATGGACTAGCCATTATTATATCATCGTCATATCCTGGCATAGGGGAAGGTACTGGTTCTACATGTGAATCAATAGCTCCGCTTGATTGTATACCAACTGCATATTTAATTAATTCGTTCTTTGTATTAAAGTATATTAATTCAACTATATCAGCTCTATTTTCGTTATATTTTGGTGTTACGTTATAACCTAGTTTTTCTAATGCTTTAGCTGTTAAAATTGATGTTTTTAATGCATTAGCAACTACTTTTGGTGCAAAGTATAATCCAAGTGCAAACATTCTATTAGCATTATCTGAAGGTCCTACATCTTTTCCTTCTCCTGGAAGAGTAAGTCTTTCTGCACAAAGGCGAATTAATTCTTTTTTACCTACAACATATGCTCCATTAGTGGCAATACCTGCTCCTAGATTTTTAATTAAAGATCCAGCACAAATATCTGCTCCAACTTCAATTGGACTTTTACTTTCAACAAATTCACAGTAGCAATTATCTACAAATATAATTACATTTTTATTTATATTTTTAATAAATTTAATTACTTTTTCTAACTTTTCAATAGTTAGTGATTCTCTTAATGAATAACCTCTTGATCTTTGTATATGTATAACTTTAATATTTTCTTTTAAAGCTTCTTCTATTTTTTTATAATCAAAGTCATCATCTAATAAATCTATTTCTTTATATTTTACATTATAGCTCATTAATGAACTACTATTTTCTTTTATACCAATTACTTCATGAAGTGTATCATATGGAGTACCAGTTATAGTTAAAAGTGTATCATTTGGTCTTAATAGTGCTTGTAAGCATACATTAATAGCATGACTCCCTGATATAAATTGATTTCTTACAAGAGCATCTTCAGATTTAAATATTTCTGAATAAATACTTTCTATTTTATCTCTTCCTTCATCGTTATATCCATATCCATTAGTACCATGTAAATCATTTTCACTTAATTTATATTTATGAAATGCATCAATTACTTTTTTAGAATTTAATCTTGCTAATTCATCTATTTTATTAAATTCTTCTTTTAATTCATTTTCGCATTCTATTATAAAATTTTCATCTAACATTTTTTACCACCATCTATTCTTATAATACTATCATTTATATAACTAGCTTCTTCTGTAGATAAGAAATATACAAGATTAGCTATTTCATTTGGCTCTGCAAAACGATTTAATAGTATTTTATTTTCTTCTTCTTTTATAAAACTTTCATCTAATTCTTTATTCATTGGAGTTTTTACCCAACCAGGACATACACAATTAACTCTTATATATGGAGCAAATTTGTTTGATAGATTATGGGTTAAATTAATAACTCCAGCTTTAGATGCGTCATAATCCATACTAAATTCATAGTATGTATCTATTCCATTAGTAGAACTTATATTAATAATATTTCCATGTTTTTGATTATACATATATGTACCAAATACTCTTGATACATTAAAAGTACCATATAAGTTTACTTCTAATGTCCTCATAAAATCTCTTTTTGTCTTTAGTTCAAATAATGTATCTAATGCAATTGCTGCATTATTTACAATAGTGTCTATTCTATTAAACTCGTTTATAGTTTTATCAAACATATTTTTAACTTCATCATCATTTGATACATCTGCCTTAATTATAAGGCATTTTATTTTATATTCTTTTTCTAATCTTTCTTTTAATTTTAAAGCTTCTTCATAGTTTGTATTATAATTAATTACACAATTATAGTTATTTTTAGCAAACTTTTCAATAATTGAAGCACCAATACCACTGGAAGCCCCTGTAACTAATACCACTTTTTTATCCATATTTTTTCACCCGAGCATATTTTATCAAAAAAACAATTAAAATTGAAGTGTTTTGAAATATTTATGGCTAATTATATTAGTGAGAGGATAATTAATATTGTTATGAATTATAGATATATAAGATTTTTGATTGTTAAATTGTTACTAATATTAAAGGGAAACAATTATGAATATAAAGATTATTTTAGGGCAATAAGAAAAGGTTATTGGTTTGGCAAAATGCAACACTGTATAAACGTTACTTACAAGTGGTTAAATATAAAAAATAGGAATAGAACTATAATGATGCATAATAATTATGAATATTTTAAATATAAGGGGAAAATATATTATATTGATAATTATACCATTAAATGTGATTTTAAAAGTGAAGAATTAGAATTTGCAAATATAATACAAAATTTAACGAATAAACGCATTGAAATGTTCCCCAGATTTGATAAATTTAAATCAACTGATGTTAAAATTGGAAGGGAATATATAGATTTCAAAATAACTACGAGTGGTACAGATAAATTTATATTTAATAATATTAAAAAAGCTAAAAATCAGTCTAATAATTTCTTATTTTGGATAAAAAATAAAAAGGTCACAAAAGATATTATTAATTATCAAATAGATGATATATTTAGGAGGCTAGACAATATTAATTTAATTGGATATTATAGAAATAATAATATATTTATTTTTAAAAGAAAAAAGAACTATCGGAAAATAACGGCTTCCTAAAGTTCTTTTCTAAATTAATGTTACCAAAAAAATATATTAATGTCAATTTTTATATGCATATATGTTATAATTAATATATGATTGAAACAAATAGATTAAAAATTATTAAAACAAGTATTTACGATGTTGATTTATTACTTAAAATGGACAAACAGGATATTACTCAAAAGTATTTAGGTGGAATTAAAAATAAGACTAGGGAAGAGAGAATTAAATTTTTAAAAAATAAAAAGGGTTCCTATACTGTTATGTTAAAGAATGGTATTAAAATTGGATTTATTAGTATTAAAGATAAATATCTTGGTTATATATTTGATGCTGATTATACTAATAATGGATATGCATATGAATCATGTAGAGCTCTAATAAATGATTATTATATAAATAATAATGGCATTATTTATGCAGAAACAAATAAGAATAATATTAAATCAATTAGTTTATTGGAGAGACTTGGCTTTAAATATTTAAAAAATAATAATGAATTTGATATTTATATATTAGAAAAGCAATATTTTTCTTGATATTTAATAATTTGTTTGTTATAATTTTGATTGTACAAAAAGGAGGAATGTATTCCTATGGCAAAAAAGGAAAATAGAGAAGGAGTAGCTTTACAATGTACTATTTGTAAAGATATTAATTATTTAACAAGTAAAAATAAGAAAAATACAGAAGGAAAATTAGAAGTTAAAAAATTCTGTTCTAAATGTAATAAAACAACCCTTCATAAAGAAAGAAAGGCTGCATAGTTTATGATGTTTAATATTAATGATATAAAAAATGGAATGACTATTAAGTATGAAGGTGTTATATATCAAGTAGTTGATTTCCAACATGTTAAACCTGGTAAAGGTAGTGCTTTTGTTAAGACTAAACTTAAAAATTTAAAAGCTGGTACTACTCAAGAAATTACTTTTAATGCAGGTATTAAGATGGAAAAAGCTGATGTTAGAAAGAGTCAATTATCTTATCTATATGCTGCTGGAGATAATTATGTATTTATGGATTTAAATACATATGATCAATTAGAACTTCCAGCTAAGTTAATTGAAGATCAAGTTAAATTCTTAAAAGAAGGTATGGAAGTTGAATCTATGAGTATTGAAGGAGAAATAGTTGGTATTACTCTTCCAGAAAAAGTTTCATATAAAGTAATTAGTGCTCCTGATGCAGTTAAAGGAAATACTACATCAAGTGCTCAAAAAGATGTTACTATTGAAACAGGATATACTCTAAAAGCACCATTATTTATTTCTGAAGGTGAAGAAATAGTTATTACAACTAGAGATGGTAAATATTTTAGTAGAGGATAAACGTTGAAGAAATAATATTAGTTATGAATAATTAAATAGAAAATTAGTGGTAGATGGAAACTAATAGTTATCATAATGAAGTTACATATTTTGGAGTTTATAGGTGATGCAATATAATCGATTGAGATAGATTTAATCTATGAATTAAGGTGGTACCACGACATAGTTCGTCCTTATAATGGTACCTTTTTTATTGGAGGAAATTATGAGAAAATTTGAACGTATTAGTTTTGAACAATTTAAGAGTGATGTAAGTAATGATAAAAAGTTATATGAAAGTATTGTATTACCTAAAAGAAGTACATCGAAGAGTGCAGGATATGATATAAGAAGTATAACTAGTGGAACAATTAAACCAGGTGAAAGTATGGTATTTAAAACTGGACTTAAATTATCAATGAATGATGATGAAGTATTCTTTATATTTGATAGAAGTAGTCTTGGATATAAGTATGATGTGAGTCTATCAAATAGTGTTGGGGTAATAGATGCAGATTACTATAATAATGAAGATAATGAAGGACATTTTAGTATAAAACTTATAAATCATGGTGAAAAGGATTTTGAAGTTAAAATTGGTGATAGAATAGCTCAAGGTGTATTTATGAAATATTTATGTGTTGATGATGAAGAAAAAACAGATAAAAAACGCAAAGGTGGATTTGGATCCACTGGTAAGGAGGAATAAAAATGAATTTTTTTGAAGAATTAAAATGGAGAGGTCTTGTAAAAGATATTAGTAGTCCTGAGATAGAAAGATTATTAAATGAAGAAAAAGTAACATTTTATTGGGGAACAGATCCTACAGCAGACTCACTTCATATTGGACATTATTGTTCTTTAGTTACTGCTAAAAGACTTGCTATGCATGGACACAAACCAATTCTTCTATGTGGAGGAGCTACTGGTTTAATAGGAGATCCAAGGCCAACAGCTGAAAGAGAAATAATTAGTTATGAAGCAGTAAGAAAAAATATAGAAGGAATTAGAAAACAAATAGATAAAGTTTTAGAAGGAAAAGCAAAATTAGTAGATAATTATGATTGGACTAAGGATTTATCATATTTAGATTTCTTAAGAGATGTAGGTAAATATATTAATGTAAATTACATGCTTGATAAAGATATTATTAAAAGAAGACTTGAAACTGGTATTACTTATGCAGAATTTTCATATACATTAATTCAAGGAAATGACTTTTTAGAATTATTTAATCGTGAAAATTGTATTATGCAAGTAGCAGGTTCTGATCAATGGGGTAATATTACAACTGGAATTGAGCTTATTAAGAAGAAATTAGGAAAAGAAGCATATGGGTTTACAATGCCATTAATTCTTGACCAAAATGGTAATAAATTTGGTAAGAGTGAAGGAAATGCATTATGGCTTGATAAAGAAAAAACAAGTCCATACAAAATATATCAATATTTAATTAATACTGATGATTCTAAAGTTATTGAATATTTAAAAGTATTTACTTTCTTAACTCCAGAAGAAATAATGGAATTAGAACGTAGTGTGAAAGAAGAACCAGAAAAAAGACTTGCTCAAAAGACACTAGCTTATGAATTTATTAAAGACTTGCATGGAAAAGAAGAAGCTGAACTTGCTCGTAAGACAAGTGAAGAAGTATTTTCTAAAGGATTTAGTGAAGAAGGAATGCCAGAAGAAAATATTACTTTAACAGATAATATGAATGTTATGGATTTACTTGTAAGTGTAAAAATAGCTCCATCTAAGAGTGAAGCTAGAAGACTTATTACTGGTAATGGAATTAGTATTAATTCAGAAAAAGTGACTGATCCAAATATGTTAATAACAGAAGATATGTTTAAAGATAAATTTATTGTTAGTAAAGGTAAAAAAACACATGTTAAAGTTAACTTAGTAAAGTAAGTTAACTTTTTCTTTAATAAAAAATAATAATATTATATAATTATAATAGGTGAATGAAATGAAAGAAAAGTTATTTAATTACTCAAAAGATAGACCATTTTATATTAATCTAATATTTTGTATTGTAAGTTTTGCTGGATTATTAATAATACCAATAATATTTTATTACTTATTAAAATCATTTATAACTAATGATAAAGTATGTAATTTTCTATCAGATGTTTTATTAATCATAATACTTTATTTAATGTACTATAAAGACTTAAATCAAGAATTTAAAGTATTTATAAGTAATTTTAAAGAAAATGCTAAAAAGTCTTTTAAATACTATTTTATTGGATTTGGAATGATGGTATTTTTTAATTTAATAATTATGGTTTTACTAAAAAATATATCATCTAATGAAAGTCAAGTAAGAGAAATGCTATATTCAAGTCCAGTAATAGCTTTATTAACTATATCAATAGTAGCTCCGATTAGTGAAGAATTAATATTTAGAAAAAGTTTACAGCCAATAATAAAGAATAAATGGATATATGTGCTTCTTACAGGTTTATTGTTCGGTGGTGCGCATATATTAACTAATATTCTTAATAATAATTTTGCATTAACTGATTTAATTTATATACTTCCTTATGCATCTTTAGGATGTGCATTTGGACTTATGGATTATGAAAATAAAACTACATTTAGTTCTATAATGATGCATTTTTTACATAATACATGTACTGCAATATTATTATTAATTGTATATTCAGGTGGTAATGTATAATGAAAAGAGAAGATATTGTAGATGAAGAAGATTATGAAGAAGAAAGTGACGAAGTAGAGGAAATACATGAAGAAAAAAAATCTCATAAACTATTAAATATAATTATACTTTTAGCCATATTAATAGTATTAATATTTGTTTATGCTAAATATGTTGGTACTAAAGGTTTAATTGTAAAAGAATATAGAGTGGAAAGTAGTGTATTAAGTTATAACTTTAGTGGTGTTAAGATAGTCCATTTTTCAGATGTTTTATACAAGTCAACATTTGATAGTAAAGATTTAGATAATTTAGTTAAAAAAATAAATTTATTAAAGCCTGATTTAATAGTATTTACTGGAGATTTATCTAAAATAAATTATAAATTAAAAAATGAAGATATAGATTATTTAACTGAAAAATTATCTAGTTTAAATGCAACTATTGGTAAATATGCTATATATGGAGATCAAGATTATTCTTCATTTGTATATGATAAAATAATGGAAGACAGTAACTTTATATTATTAAATAATAGTTATGATGAGATATTTAATGAGTCAAATGAATCAATATATATTGTTGGACTTCCAAGCTCTATAAAAGAAACTGTTAATTTAGATGAAGCTTTTAGTTTCTATAATGATTTGGATAGAAAGTTTATTATAGTATTAGTACATGATGGTAATACTATTAAATATATTGATGAAAGTAATTATGAAACAGATTTAATACTTGGAGGACATTCACTTAATGGATCAATTTTTATTCCATATATTGGTGGACTATTAAGTGAAGGGAATACTTATAAATATAGTAGTGAAGAGTATGAAAAAGGAATAACAAAGATTTTTATATCAAGTGGTCTTGGAACAGATAAATATGGTTATAGATTATTTAATAAACCATCTTTTAACTTATATAGATTAAAAGCACTATCAAATTAGTGCTTTTTTAATATATTAAAGTAGAGGTGAAAGATATGTATAACAATTTTAAATATAAAAATGATAGATTTGTTCCATTTGCAGGTCCATTCTTACTTGGAGCTCTAACTGGTGGAGTAGCAGTGGGAGCATTTGGTCCTAGACCAAGACCATATTATTATCAAGGCTATTATCCAAATTATCCAATTTATTATTAAAAAAAGTAAGAAAAAATTTCTTACTTTAAATCAGCCATATATTTTTTTAGTTGTTTTGAATTAGGTCCTAGGATTATTTTTAATTGATTATCAATTTCAACAATCCCTTTAGCACCTAATTTTTGTATGCCTTCTTTATTTACTAAAGACATATCTTTTAAAGTCACTTTTAATCTTGATAAATTAATTTGAGAATCTATTATATTATCTTTACCACCTAAATATTGAATTAATTTATTTATTTCTGTAGCAAAGTCTTTTTTGTTCATTTTAATAACTATAAAAGATATTATTATTAATACTGCAACTATTATTATATATTGATAATACATATTATTCATCTCCTTCTAATGCAGGTTCTTGATTCATTAAATCAATAAACCCTTTTATTTTATATTCAAAATCATTTATTTTATTTTGATTCCAATATTCTTCAGGTTTATTATCACTAGTTATTAATGAAGTTTCATTATCATGAGCAAGTATCTTACCATTTTTTACAAATGTTAAATCTGGTGTAACTATTTTACTATTATTTAAATCATCTTTATATTCATAATCTTCAAGTAGTTCTACTAATTTTCTATATTTAGTTGTATTTATTTCTCTATAACTTTTAATATTTAAGTAACTTGCTTTTGTTACTCCATATTTTTTAAGTGCGTTATTTAAGTAATAAGCATATTTTTGACACCAAGCTGATTCAGGAGTACACAAGAATACAATTCCTGTTCCATTACTAATTGTTTCAATAATGTCATCAATATATTTATATTCAAATACATTATCATTATCTACTAAAGTATATTCACTAGCAAATTTATCTATAACTTGTTCCTTACTTCTTATTTTATCAAAATGATTATAGATTAAATAGGCACCCAATACTGCTATTAAAATTATAATTAAAATTTTTACTTTATTCATACATTCACATCCTTATAATATTTTATCATAAATAACATTATTTATAAAGTTGTTTCATAATAGATTCATTTTTATGCTTTATATAGTAATCTGTATCAAATAATAATTTTTTAATTGTTTTAAAAGATTTTCTATTTTTTTCTTCATATTTTATTTCCATTGCTTTTGGATTTAGCCTTGCTTCTTTATTTTTACCCATATAATCAATTAAAGCAATCATATCAGCTATTATCATAATAAATCCAAATACATATATATAACTTTCTGTATTATTTATTAAATAATTAGTAAAATTAGTGTGTATATTCAAAGCGGGTAAGCTCATTAATACGAAACTAAGTACAACAACAGCATCTACAATTGCTGTTTTAACTTTACCAGTAAAACTAGATTGTACATTTCCACCATATCTATATGTTGAATACGTTGTATAAAGAATGGCAATCTCAATTATAATAGGTGTAAACATAATATTGTAGTTAAGTCCTAATATAATGAATGATATAGCATTTAATATTTTATCACTAGCTCCATCTAGTATACTTCCAAAAAAAGTAGATGCATGTAAATGTCTTGCTAAAAATCCATCAATTGCATCTGTTAAAAATAAACCAATTATTACAACAGAAACAATACTACTACCATATTTTGAATAAATAAAAGGCAAAATAAAAGCACCTATTAATCTAATAATAGTTATAGTATTAATTATAAATAGTTTGAATATTTTAGTACTACTTTTCTTCATATGATTATTTTATGAAAAAACATGTATTTTGTCAACATAACTGATAGTGGATATTTTATTGTTTTTGTGGTATAATGTATTTCACATGGGGCTGCATTGATTCGACAGAATATGGTTTTTATTAGATGCAAGTAGTAGGCGTACTTAAAACGCAAAAATAAAATAGTCGGAAACGATTACAATTTTGCACCAGCTTTCGCTTAATTAAGCAAGCTAGTCTTCCTCTTTAATCCATGTTCACGGGATTTTAGTAGGGAGTTACCAGAGTGAACTATATTATAAATATGTCTATGGTTTATAATGAATGTTTAATAGACTTTGAATAATAAGAGAAGTTGGCAATCTACATTATTATTTGAGTATACAAACCAACTAAACTTGTAGAAATCTTCTAGAAATCTATTTTGGACAGGAGTTCGTTACTCCTCAGCTCCACCAAATAGAAATTAAACAAATCAATTTGATTTGTTTTTTTATGTACAATTATAATTAAAATATTTAAAGCGTTAATTTTAAATGATAAAATAATATAGTAGGTGAATAGTATGGAAGAATTGGTTGGTTCTATTATTAAAAAAATTGTAACAGTTATTTTAATTTTACTGATGATTTTAGTTGTTTGGCTTGATATATACATGCATAAGCATAACAATAGTAATAATGGTAGTGTAGTAAACGAAAAAGAAGTTATTGATGATTCTAATTTTAGCAATGAAAGAAAAGCTGCTATTGAAAATGGAATTGATATAAGTTTAATAAAGAAGATAGAATCAATGGGATTTGTTGAAAATAATAATACAGAAAAGTATAGACCTGGAAATCTTTGCTTTACTAAAGATGATTACACTGCTGTTCTTGGATATTATGGACGAAATTTATATTTATACAAAGATATTTCTTTTGAAAATTTTAAAAATTATTATTTTGAAGACGATTTAATATTAATAGAGAAATTCTTTGATAAAAAAATTGCTGAATATGCCAGTGATAATATTCATAAAATAGCGGAGTTAATTGCAAATAATGCAAAAGAAAATGATTATATATCATTAGTTTATGTAGTTAATGATATGAATATTTATGTTAGATATTATGATGAAGAAATAGAATTTCGCTGTTCAGAATATTCTATAGGCGACACTATTTTTAATCCAACTGAGTTGCAATTAAATATGAAAGATAATAAAGATACAAAAACTTTAAAAGAAATATACAATCTATTAATGACTCATAATAAAAATAAATATAAATTCTATGATTATATTTATAATTATTATGATAGTAATAACAAAAATTTATGTAATGTTAAATATAATAGTAATAACTATTCATTTGAAACTGATATTTGCCATGGCGGAACAAGTAATGTATCATTTCTTTTTAAGCATTATACAAAAAATAGTAATGAAGATAGCGTTTCAGTAGAATTTAATCCAGATTATTTTGAAAAAAATCTAACATCAATAATTAAAAATGATATTAAATATTTTAATGAAAAACTATTTACTAGTTATAATTTAACTTCAACTGGTGAAAAAGAAGTTTTATCAGTAATTTCAAAAAAAGACTCTGGATTTACTGATGTTTATGTTGATGATAACTTCAAAATAAGTATTCATAAGTCTGTAGGTGATAATAATTATAGAAGTTATACTTTGACATATGTTTTTAATTAAACAAATCAATTTGATTTGTTTTTTTATAATAAAATGATATAATTATTACTGGTAATTGCCTCGTGGCCAAGCGGTAAGGCTCTGGACTCTGACTCCAGCACCACAGGTTCGAATCCTGTCGAGGCAACCATGCTGGAATAGCTCAGTTGGTAGAGCAACGCCCTCGTAACGCGTAGGTCACAAGTTCGATTCTTGCTTCCAGCACCAGATTGATAGAAAACTCGAACTATTAATATTCGAGAAAAATAAATAACTAACATAATTGTTAGTTTTTTTATTTAAGAAAGTGAGAATAATTAAATGTTAACTATTGAAACTAAAAATTAGAAATAAGTGTGGTCTTATTAAAGAATAATGCAGGTATTTATAAAATGTTAAAACATTAGGCCAAAAATGAGAAGACTTTAGTTTACTAATTATAAAAAGACAAGCATTTTTGCTTGTCGTATAAGACCCTATTTCCAATAATGTACCAAACTTTTACCTCTTTATGCATTAACTTCTTTTTGCGCTACTTCTACAAATAATGGTAATAATTTTGTAGTTAAATCTTTATCATCAATTTCAATGAGTTCGTCATTATCTTCATAGCAAAATTTAGGATTATTATTATTTTTATCTAATAAATAATAATATTTTTTATTATCGTAGTTTAATTTGCTAATTACAACATATTCATTGTTGTCATCCAATGTTAAAGTATCTTTAATATTAATTATCATTTTCCCATACCTCTACTTTCTTCATTTTCAGGCATTTCTAATTCACTACAAATATCTTCAACTTTACTTTGTAAATTTGTTTTTCTGCTAATTGATTCGATTAATCCTTTTAATTGATAAGCACTTAAAATAGTATTTAACACTCCCCAAGAAGCATTAATAACTTGTGAAGCAGTATCGGTGCTTGCATTTGCGGCAGCAGTAAAAGTACATAATGCAGCGGCAGCTGCTAAACCAAATAAGAAAGTTTTTTTAGTTGATTCTTTATTTTCTTCTGAAATTTGTTCTTTATAACTCTCTATTTTTTGAATCTTAAATCTTTTTTGTTCGTTTGTCATATTAAATAACCTCCTTCGTAATTATATTATAACATTTTTTAATAATACTTGAAATATATTTTAATCATTTTAGCCATAGTATACTTATATTAGTTAGTAAGTTATTAATAATGTTAAGAAAAGTTATT
>CAMKNB010000023.1 GCA_946414095.1 uncultured Mycoplasmatota bacterium | reverse complement strand
GATAACATTAAATTGTATGTAGTGTCTGGCTATAGAACTGAAAAACAACAAAATAGTCTATTTAATAATAATGTTAAAAGAAATGGAATTAAACATGCATTAATGTATTCTGCTAAACCTAATTATTCAGAACATCAATTAGGTCTTGCTGCTGATATAAATAATGTAAATGTTAAATTTGAAAAGACAAAAGAATATACTTGGCTAAAAGAAAATTCTTATAAATATGGATTTATTGAAAGATATCCTAAAAACAAAGAATTTATTACTGGATATGGATATGAACCATGGCATTATAGATATTTAGGAGTAGATATAGCAACTAAAATATTTGAAGAAAACATAACATATGAAGAATATTTAATTAAATATGCAAGAAACTCTTATTAACAAATAAAGTATAATAGAATAAAAAAACCAATGAACAAGAAATAGTAATAATAACAATTTTAACTATTTCTTTTTTTGTATCGCTCATTTCTTCTATAATATTATCTTCTTGTATTTTTGATACTCTTATACTTTTATATGCATGAATAATGTATTCTTTTTCATTATTAACATTTATTTTTATAATATTATCAGTAGAGTTAAAATTACCATTTCCACTCACACTAACATAGGCATTTTGATTAGATAATTCATATTTAATATTTAAAAATTCTTCATCATGCAAATTAACACTGTATAAATAACAGTCTCTATTAAATTCTATATCATATCCTTCAATCGTTAAATCTTCTAAATATACTTCTTCATTAGTATCCTTATCATAGTTTTTAAATATATTAATAATATACTCTTCATTATTTGACGAAGTAATAATTATTTTAGTTTTATTATCATTTAACTTATATTTGCCATCATTAATTATTATTTCATTTTCTTTTCCTTTAGTATTAATAATTATTTCATCACTATAAGTGAAATAATTATATACATGTGTATCTTTATTAAACTTAGGTACTAAATCATTATTATCTATTTTAATACTCTCTATTGCTTTAACATTACAAATACAAATGAATAAACATATAATTATTATTATTTTTTTCATATAATTATTATTTGCAAAATAAAAAAATAAATTCAATTTGAATTTATTTTTCTATATCTTCATTAACTATTGCATCAATTAATTTAAGTTCTCTTCCTATATTAAATATATCTTGGTAGAAATAAACAAGCATTTCATCTTCGCTAAGTTGTTTATTTTCTTCATCATACTTACCTATATCTATTACATTATCAAGACCAAGTTTATATTCAATTTGTTCTAATAATTTACCTACATTATTAAGTTCTTTACTGAATTTTTTCCTTTTATCTTCTAAATCTAAATCATAATAAGAATTTACAAAACTTTCATTCATTATCTTCTTACCACCTTATAATCATTATTATCAAGTTTATTTAATTCTTCTTTTCCATTAACTACTCTTCTTTGATATATGACAACATCTATAATTTCTTTATCTCTTTCTTCTTGTTTTTCTCTTTCATTATCAAATCTTTTAACTCTTTCTTCTCTACTTTGATTAGTCTTAGTAAATTCGTAATTTCTTACTCTTGAAAACACTCCAAATTTAGTAGGTGTAGGTGCTTGTTTTTTAGTTGGTTTTATTTTAGGATTTCTTTTAAAAGATATTAGTGGCTTATGAATAAATTCAATTTCATTTCTATTTTTAATTGATCTATCTTTTAAATATTTATATCTAAATTTCATTGAATCAAACAATTCACTATGCTTTGTATAATCATACCCTTTTTCTAGTAATAATTGTCTTGCTTCTTCATAAGTCTTTGGAAAATATCCATCAAAGAAATTACCAATTTCATCTATTATATCATTTACGTATTCTTGAATTGCTTCCATGTATTCTTCATCAATTTTTTCTTTTTCTTCATTGTATGCAAATCCACTAACATGAAGAGTACTTGATTCAACATTTGTTAGTTTTCCATTTCTTACTTCATAAACTTCTGATGGAATATCACCAAAATAACCTAGTACTACTCTATTTCCTAATATTTCATAGTCATATTCATCTAATTCATTGACATCATGAAAATCTAAAAAGAAATTTCCTTTTGTTCTAACTATATCTTGAATACATTCACTTGATAATTCATAAGTTGGATTAAACCTATTATCATAATTTAATATAAATGTTCTTTTTTTAGCAGATTTAATTCTTTTTATAATATTTGCTTTTCTCTTTTGATTTACATTACCTTTTCCATTTGGTACTAACTTATCAACATAATTTGAAAGTATATCTAGCATTAAAAATCCAGGAATTTTAGGACAATTACGATTTCGTATTTGAGTAAATCCATTATCAAATATTTCTTTGAATTCATCATTGCTTAATCTTTCTATGTCATTCAAGAATTCTTCAACCATTTGTAATTTTCCATCTTCTTTCATTTTTGATTTAGAATCACCTAGTATTTCAAACATAGCATAGAATTTAATATTAATTTTATTCATCATTTTCCTCCTATTTAATAGTTTTAATTATTATTTTCTTTGGACGTTTTTTCTTGGATTCAATATTGAAACAAGATTCAAATATTTTATCCATATCATCTATTTTTTTATTATAGAATATAACTCCTAGTATTTCGCCTTTCATTACTCTATCACCAACTGTTTTATTTAAAAGAACTCCTGTTGCATAATCAATCTTATCTGTCTTTTTAACTCTTCCAGCTCCTAAATCAAATACTAATTGTGATAGCTTTAATGAATCTATATTGTTTACATATCCACTCTTAGTAGATACTACGATGTATTTTCTTGCTTTATCCTTTATTTTAGTTAGATCTCCACCTTGATATCTAATCCATTCATAAAATTTATTTTTAGCATGACCACTTTCTAATAAATTAATAACTAATTTCTTAGCTTTAGAAAATGATATTTTTTTAGCACTACTTATCATTAAACTAGATATATATACTGATAACTCATATAATCTTCTATCATATCTACCTCTAAAAAAATCAATTGCTTCTTTTACTTCTAAAGCATTTCCAATATTTCTTCCAAGTGGAATGTTCATATCACTTAATGTACATATTACTTGTTTATTATAATATTTTCCTATTTTAACCATTGTTTTAGCAAGAAGAGTTGCATCTTTAATAGTTTTCATGAATGCACCTTTTCCTACCTTTAAATCTATTATAATAATATCACTACCACTTGCTATTTTCTTTGACATTATTGAACTTGCTATTAAAGGAATAGAATCTACAGCTCCAATTTCATTTCTAAGAGCATATATTTTTTTATCAGCTACTGCTATTTTTTCACTTTGACTGATTACTGCACATCCTACTTTTTTAAGTTCATCAATAAATGCTTTACGGCTTAAACTCAATTTATAACCAGTAATACTTTCTAGTTTATCTACTGTTCCTCCAGTAAGTCCAAGACCTCTACCACTCATTTTAGGAACACATACTCCAGCAGCAGCAACAATTGGTGAAACTATTAAAGTAATTTTATCTCCAACTCCACCAGTAGAGTGTTTATCAACAACAGGTTTATTAACCGAAGATAAATCTATTACTTCACCACTATTAATCATAACATCTGTTAAAAAGTAAGTTTCTTCAATACTTAGTCCATTATTGTATATAGCCCAAATAAATTCACTCATTGTATCATCGTTAATTTTACCTTTAACATATGAATTAACCATATATTCAATTTCTTTATATTCTAATTTTTCATTTTTTTTCTTTTTTTCAATAACATCTATTGCTTTCATAATTCACCTCTAAAATTTAACACCAATTAAATGGTTAAACATTCCTGTCATTGCAAATGCTAAAATATATATACAAAGTGGAATATAGTTTGAATACTTTACTTCTCTAACTTTTGAACTTATATTGTATGCAATAACATAAAGCGTAGCAAGGATAAATAGTATAAGACATATTACTAAATAGTTAATTGCTGTTTGTGATAAATCAGTAATAACAGGACTAACAATTGATTTACCAACTAAAGAACTTATCATTATACACATTCCAGTTACACTATGTGTAAATAAGAAAACAATACCAGCATAAGGCACGTTCATTCCAATAAAGTGTCCTGATAAAAAGAATGCATATCCAAATAAATATAGAAAATAACTTAAAGAATCACTATTTGTATCAACTAAAAATAATATTTCTAAAAAAATAATAATTGATAAAACTATTAAAACTGACTTATTACTAGGTTTAGTTTTATCTTTTTCTATCTTTTCATACTTAATTAAACTATTTAATTTACTATTAAAGAGTTTAATTTCTTTTTTTGCCATTTTAGGATTAATCTCATGTAGTTGCTTCAATTTATTAGAACAATTATCTACTTCTTCTTGTAAATTGTAATAGTCATCTTCCATGTCACACCTCTACTATATAAATATTATACTATAAAATTATAATTAATTAAATAAAAACTTATTATAAAAAGCAGATTATTAATCTGCTTTTTTACTACTTAAAAATGATACTTTTTCTGCTATTACATCCATTGAATATATTTTTTCACCATCTTTCTCATAATTGGAAGTTTGTATTCTTCCTTTTACACCAACTATATCTCCTTTTTTGCAATACTCACAGGTATTTTCAGCTATAACATTCCATAGTGTACATCTAATGAAATCTGTATCATAAGTTCCATCAACATTTTTATAGCTTCTTGGAACAGCAACTGTAATATATGTTCTTTTCTTATTATTCTCTGTAGTAATTATTTCTGGATCTGATACAAGTCTACCTGCTAATACAATTTGGTTTAACATATTGCTTACCTCCTTTCTTATAAAGGAATATAGCAAATATGATAAAGTCAATCAAATCGATAAAATTCAATTATATTAGCACTTTTTAGTATAAATATTTAATATTTACTTATATAAATTTAAATTATTAAATATACTTTAAACGATAAAAATTATTTATTATCATTTTACAAATTCATAGATACTTTTTTTATCTTTTAATGCTTCAATTAGCAGATCAATTTCTTCATAAGTATTATAAAAATATAAACTAATTCTAACAGTGTCTTCTTTATTATCACCCATTTTAGCGCAATGCTTTCCACTTCTTACACAAATTCCACGTTTATTAAGATACAATCCTAAATCACCTGATAAAACACCATCTATATTTATGATAACTGTACTGCCTTCACATTCTTTATTATATATTTTAATATATGGAATCTTTTCTAACTCTTTTAATAAATACCTTTTCAAATATTTAACATGTCTCTCTATATAGTCCATACCTATTTCATTTAAATAATCTATTGTTTCTCCAAATCCAATTATTCCTGCTATATTAGGTGTTCCTGATTCGAATCGATATGGTATTTCTGCTAGTTCTAATGATTCTTCATTATAATTTAAATTCATTCCGCCACCATAAGTAAATGGAAGCATTTTTTTTAATAAATTATATTTGCCATAAAGAATACCTACTCCAGTTGGTCCACACATTTTATGAGCAGAAAATGCTAAAAAATCACAATCTAAATCTTGAACATCTATTTTCATATGTGGTGCACTTTGTGCCGCATCCACAACAACTAATATATTATTTTCATGTGCAATACTACATATTTTTTTAATATCTCTTTTGTCACCTGTTACATTTGTTATTTGTGCAAGTGAAATAATTTTTGTTTTATCTGTTATTTTATTAAATAAATCATTCAAATTTAATTTTTCATTTACTGAATCAACAAACACTATTTTAATTTTTTTCTTTGTTGACAATATCATCCAAGGTAATATATTTGATGCATGTTCACTACTTGATAAAATAACTTCATCACCATCATTTAAATAATTATAAAAAAAACCAAATACTACTATATTTATTGAATCTGTTGTATTTTTTGTAAATATTATTTCTTCTTTAATTTTAGAATTTATAAATTTTCTAATATTATCTCTTGTATAATCAATTTCATCATCAACCTTAAAGCTGATATCATAATCTCCTCTATGTGAATTAGCCGAATAATTATTATAATAATCACTTATTTTATCAACTACTCTTTTTGGCTTAAATGTAGTCGCTGCATTATCAAAATAAACTATATTTTTTTCTTTCATTTCAAAGCTATTTTTACTTTTCATCTTAATTCACCCAATATAATATATTCATATTTTCAAAGACAAAATATAGTGAATATAATAATTGAAGTAATTATTTTTTTAATATATAATGATATTGGTGAAGAAAAATGGAATGTTTATTTTGCAAAATTATAAATGGTGAAATACCATCATATACAATTTATGAAGATGATTATGTTAAATGTTTCTTAGATATTAATCCAATATCTAATGCGCATACATTAATAATACCTAAAAAACACTTTGTTGATATTAATGATATTGATAATGATTATTTATTTAAAGTACATGAATCTTCTAAATTAGTTGTTAATTTAATTAATAAGAAATTTAAACCTAATGGATTTAAATTAGTACAAAATAATGGTGTATTACAAGATATTAAACATTATCACTTACATGTAATTCCAAATTATAGTGATAAGCAAAAGAATATTGATGTAAAAAGTGTACATGAAAAACTTACAAAATAATTGTTAATTAAGTGTTTGTATTGTATAATAAATATATTGAAGGATGTGTGAAAAATGAATAAAAAAACATTAATAATCGCAGGATGTTCAATTATCGGTGTAATTGCTTTACTACTAGTTGTTGTATGGCTAATGAGCATATTTAAAAGTAAGTATGTTGGATACGAAACTGTTGAAGATAAAATAATAAATGCTTCAAAAAAATATTATAAAGAAAAGCCAGAATTATTGCCTACTATCGATGGAAAATATACACTATCATATAATACATTAGTAGATGGTGGATATATTAAGCCATTAAATGAGTTACTAAAAGATGGTGATGAATGCAGCGCTGAAATATATATAGTTAAGAGTGGTAATGATTATACTTATATTCCAAAACTAAATTGTGGTGAAAATTATGCCTCTATTGAATTATATAAACAAATTCTTGCTAAAACTCAAGTTGTTGAAACAGGAAGTGGATTATATAAAGATGAAGATGGTTCATATTATTTTAGAGGAAAAGCTACGAACAATTATATAGCCCTTGGAGAAAAAACTATTAAAAAAGAAAAAGTTGATATTTTATGGCAAATATTGAGTATATCAAAAGATGGTATTATTAAAATTAGATCTTTAGAACCAACTAGTACTAAGACTGATTTTGATTCAAGATTTAATGTAGAAAAGAATTCATATGTTGGATATAATGACTTTGAATTAGGAACTATTCATACTTTTTTGAATGAACTTGCTAAAGATGATACATTTTTAAATGCTGAACAAAGAGCTAAGTTAGTTCCTACTCAATTATGTATAGGTATGCGTAGTGAAGAAGATAATACAAAAGACGGATCAACTGAATGTTCTATACTATCATCTGATTATATGTTATTTGGAACAATCACACCATATGAATATATGAGAGCTAGTCTTGATGAAGATTGTTTAGCAACAACTGATAAAGCTTGTTCAAATTACAATTTCATGTATGATAAAAATGCTAAATTACAATGGACAATAACTGCTAGTCCTATTAATAATTATCAAGCTTATGAGTTTGATGGAAAATATTTTATATTAAGTCCAGCTAAAAATAAGAAAGTTGTTTACGTAACTACTAACCTAAATGAATTTGCTTTTTATAAATCAGGAACAGGAACAAAAGATGATCCATATAGATTATTTAAGAGCACAAAGAAAAGTACTACTGAAAATAAGTAGTACTTTTTTATTGATTATTATTAAACCAACTACTTCCAACTTCAGCATTCGCTGAGTTTGGATATGGATTCGGTGGGTCTATTCTTGTAAATAATGGTATATTAAATGCTGTACCAAAACACAAAGCATTACCTGAACCAAGAGATTTGATTTTTTCTACATCATGTTCTGAAATACTATGAGTGATGTCCTTTACGATGTTTATATCATCAGGGTGAAACATTCTAAGAACTATATAATTTGAACATTGACTAAGAGCTGTATTTGATAGTTCACTTGGTCTTTGAGTAATCATTCCTAAAACTACACCATATTTTCTTCCCTCTTTAGTGATTCTATCAAATATATTGTATCCTAATACATTAATATCATTATCATTTTGAACATATCTATGAGCTTCTTCTAATATTATTTGTAAAGAAAAGTTTTCTTTTTTATCTAAACTAATTGCATAATTTAAGAACATTTTTGAATATATCTTAGTTAGTATTTTAGCAAATCTCTCATCTACATAATTTAAGTTAAAATTAAGTAATTGAACTTTCTTACCATCTCTACTAGTAAATAACATTCTCATATAATCTTCCATAGTAACATAATCATTAACTTCAAAATATCTTAGATAGTTACCATTAATAATTGAATCTAATCTTACTTTTAAAATATTATTTACATCATAAACTTTATCACTCTTTAATACACCTTCACTAATTAATGCAAATTCAAATGCATCATATAAATCATTAAGTGTATACTTTTTTGGTTTCATATTTTTATTTAGTTTTAATTCTTCATTTATAAATGTTTCTATAAATTCTATAACTAATTGTATTGTATTAATTTTACCTGTTTGATCAACATTTAAACATTGTCTTAATGTTCTTACATAACCAGGTTGTACAATTTCACTTTCTAAATTAATATCTTTTGTATGAAATGTACTTAAAACTGCTACTATTTGGTCTCTTATTCTAGCTGGTTCTTTACCACTTGTTAATACATCTAATAATGCTTTAGCAATAATATTATTTTTATAAGCTATTACTTTTTCCTCTTCTTCTGTAAATAAGTATACATATCTTAATGCTTTTTCAATTATTGGTATTTGTGTAGGACTTTCAACATTTAATAATAACGCTATATCGTCAGCTTCTAAAAAATATGGTGGTATTTTAACTATATCATATTCAGAAGTTATATCTGTTGTTAATGTTCTATATCTACATTTATCAGTTTTATTTATTGTATCAAAAGCATTTCTATATTCACCATATACATCAAATAAAACTATTTTAGCATTTTCTGGTACATAAGTTTGTCTATAAAATAAGTTTTGAATTATTCTTGCTACAGTACAGCTCTTACCTGCTCCACTATTTCCTAATATTGCAAAATGATTTGAAAAGAAATTATTAATACCAACAGAAACATTAAATCCATCATATATTAAGCTTTTCCCTAAATACAACGATGTATTTGAATCAATTGTTTGCTCTCCAAGTAGGTTAATAACCTCATCTTTATTAACAACTCTTATATTAGCACTAGCACTAGGTTTATGTGTCATTCCACTATAGAATTTGCCATCTTCAAATTCACCAACTAAAATGCATTCAATAACCTCTGGTGTAATTTTTGTAATTTCAGCAACAATTTTATGCTTATCTTCAAAAATAATATGAACTCCTAAAAATGATGTTTCTACCCTTTTTAATAAATTTTCTATTAATATTGTATTTTCATATACTGAAAGAATTTTTCCAAACATTTCTATCAACCCTTTATTCTATTAAGATTATATCATAATAAAATATTTTTTAAAATAAAAATAGTAGATATTTTTCTACTATTTTTGCTTATTAATAATTTATATTAAACTACTTCAATAATTCTTCTAATTTTTTCTTTTCTTCTTCTAATTTTTGTCTGTCCATTTGTACAATTTTTTCAGGTGCTTTATTTACATAATTCTCATTAGATAATAATTTTTCACGTCTAGCTATAGAATCTTTAAGCATTTTTATTTGAGTTTCTTTTAAAACTTTATCTGCTTCAGTTTCTATCTTTTCAAAGAATATTGTTGCCCTAACTCCACTTGAGAATACTTTATATGCTTTAATATTTAATGCTTTATTAATAATATTATCTTTTAGTTTTAACATTTTTATTATTAAATCATTACCATCATTTGTATCAAACATTACTTTAGCATCTTTTGTAATATTATTTTCTGCTTTAATATTTCTAAATCTCTTAATAAATTCAACCATATCATCGACTTTTTCTTCTTCTAATTTGAATACTAATTTTTTATCATATTTAGGATACTCTGATATCATAATATCTTCTGCATCTTTAATTGGTAATTTTGAATATATTTCGTCAGTTACATATGGCATAAATGGTTGTAACATTTTTAAAATACCTGTAAGTACGAAGCATAATGTTGATTTTGTACTTTTACTATCTAATGAAAATTTAGCCATTTCAATGTAATTGTCACAGAAATAATTCCATACAAATTCATAAAGTATTGCGCTAGCATTATTAAATTCATATTTTTCCATAAATTTTCTTACATCATGAATTGTTTTCTCATATTTTGATAAAATCCATTTATCTTCTCTTTTTAAATTATCTAATTGTATCTCTTTTAAGTCTTCTATATTAGTAAGAACAAATCTAGAGGCATTCCATATTTTATTAACATAGTTCCATGTAGACTTGATTTTTTCTTCATCAAATCTCATATCAGTACCTGGCGCAACATCTGTAGCTAAATAATATCTAAGTGAATCTGAACCATATAATTCTACCATATCAAATGGATCTATTCCATTACCTAATGATTTACTAAATTTTCTACCTTCTTTATCACGAATAAGTCCATGTATTAAACAATCTCTAAATGGTCTTTTACCAAGTAATTTTTCACCTTGAAAAGTCATTCTATTAACCCAAAATGGAATAATATCATATCCTGTTACTAAAACATCATTAGGATAATATCTTTTTACTAATTCTTCACTTTGTGGCCAGCCTAATGTAGCAAATGGCCATAGCGCACTACTAAACCAAGTATCAAGTACATCATTATCTTGTACCCATCCTTCGCCTTCAGGTGCTTGCATTCCTACATATACTTCTTCACCTTTATACCAAGCTGGAATTCTGTGTCCCCACCATAACTGTCTAGAGATACACCAATCATATGTAATTTCCATCCAGTGATTCATTGTTTTTTCATATCTAGCAGGTACAAAATTAACTTTTTCATCTTTTTTCTTCTGTGTTTCAAGTACATGATCAGCAAGTGGTCTCATTTTAACAAACCATTGCTTTTTAATCATTGGTTCTACCATAACACCAGTTCTTTCACTATGTCCAACTTCATGAACTAGCGGTTCAATATTAAGTAATAGTCCTAGTTCTTTTAAATCTTCTACTACTTTATCTCTACATTCTTCACGAGAAAGTCCTTCATAACCAGGTGCATTTTCATTCATAGTAGCATCATCATTCATGATTACTATTCTTTCTAAATTATGTCTATTTCCTACTTCAAAATCATTTGGGTCATGAGCAGGTGTTATTTTAACTGCACCTGTTCCTTTTTCCATATCAGCATGTTCATCTGTAATTACTGGAATTGGCTTATTAACAAGTGGAAGAATAACATTTTTTCCTACAAAATCTTTATATCTTGGATCTTTTTCATTTACTGCTACTGCTGTATCACCAAATAATGTTTCTGGTCTTGTAGTTGCAACATCTATGTATTTACTTTCGTCTCCTTCCAAAACATATTTAATATGATAAAATGCACTTTTTTCTTCACTATAAATAACTTCTTCATTAGAAAGTGCTGTCATAGCTGCTGGATCCCAGTTGATTATTTTTTCTCCTCTATATATTAATCCCTCATTGTAGAAATCTACAAATACTTTTCTAACTGCTTCACTTAGTCCGTCATCTAACGTAAATCTTTCTTTAGAATAATCTAAACTAACTCCAAGTTTAGCCCATTGTTCACGAATAATATTTCCATGTTCATGAGTCCAATCCCAACAAGCTTCTAAAAATTTTTCACGTCCATATTCATATTTATCTATGCCCTTATCTTTTAATCTTTTAACAACTTTTGCTTCAGTTGCAATTGCTGCATGATCCATGCCAGGTAACCAAAATGTATCATATCCATCCATTTTTTTATAACGAATAATAATATCTTGTAATGCTACATCCCATGCATGACCTAAGTGTAATACTCCTGTAACATTAGGTGGAGGTAATACTATGCAAAAGGGTTTCTTCTTTGATTTTTCATCACATTTAAAATAATCTTTGCTTAACCATTTTTCATATTTTCCATCTTCTACCTTTTTATGATCATATTTAGTTTCTAACATTTTATTTTTCCCCTTTCAAATATCTAATAGCTTCATCTATATATGGTTTAAATATTTTCTTATGTTTTAAATGATTATACATATTATTTAAATATTTTTCGTTTAATATTCTTTCTTTACTATAGTCATAATTTAAATCAAATACTAAAGCTATTAACATAATAATTTTATCATTTTTATTTTTAATATCTGTTTTTAAAACATCCAAATGATTAAAGAAATCTTCTTTAATTTTTTCACTTATTTCTTCTTCATCTTCATCAAGTTCTAATAATCTATTTGTTGAAAATGAATAAATAATATCAATCTTATCTGCATCTCTAATAATCATTGAGTGCATTTTTTCTCTTTCGTTCATATTTGTTGTATCTAGTTTAAGTTTATTATGATTTTTAATTGCTTTTTTAATTACTTCATGTTCTTCTTTACTTACTTGATAGTTTTTAATTTCTCCCTCATCAAATAAGATTTTAACTCCTTCATCTCCATGATCAAATGATTCGTGATCATTAAATGTTTTATAGTCAGTCCATTGTCTAAACCTTGCTATATCGTGCAAAAGTGCAATTAATGAAGCAATATCTCTTTCATATGTATCTAATTCTAAACTTCTACATATTTCTTCTGCTTGGTGGACGACCCTATAAGAATGATTATATTTATAAGCTATCATTCTCTCGTTCATATCAAATTTTAATACATAATTATCAAAAGCATCATGATTCTCATTCATTTTTTCCTCCAAAATAAAAAGATGGCATAAGGAGTGCAAATGCACGGTACCATCCTTTAATTATCTTTATTTATTTAACGCATATTTACGTAATATCTTACTACTATTTCTGATATTAAACTCACAAGCTACATTCATTTGATTAATTTTAAGAAAAGCTTTCAGCCGATGACTTTTCATCTCTAATAAAATACTCAAACTACTCCTCTTGGTCCTTGTTTTTACATGATAAAGTATACAATAATAAGTAATAATTGTCAAATAATTTTTTGAAATTAAAAAAGGATGCAAAATGCATCCTATAATAATATTAATCTTGTTCCCATTTTGATATCACTATTCTTTATTATCAAATTCATATCATATATTTCTCCAGTTGATTTGCTATAAATATTTGGTGAATTATTTTCATAATAATCATTTGATAAATCTGGAATAGTATTTTTTAGTATTCTAATAATATCATGAATTCTTCTATCAATAGGAATAAATAATTCATATTTTTTGTCTAAAATTGGCATTTCAATTACTACATATACTCTAAAATCATCCATAATTTACTCCTCCGTATAAAAGTCTAGAAGCTTAATTTGAGTAGCATTTCCTCTATCAACATTATATCCAAAATCATTTGGTATTTGACTTCTAGTAGTCTTATTATATGTTGAAGACTTAATAGTAAATTGATCTGTTATACCAGAACCAATCCAAATCGCATATATTGCTTGTACACAATTTCTATAGAAATCTTCATACTCATACATTTTAATCTTAGTAATTGAATCTGCAAATATTATTCTAACATTTTTATAATTTTTAACATTACTAAATGCAGTTTTAAGTTTTCTAGCAGTATCTGCATCAAATGAACTAATAAATGCTTCTACTCCAAATATGATAAATATAGTAGTTCTACCATTTTCTTTAGAACAAGATGATTCTAATCTAGTAAGGACATCACCAAAATTATCTGAATAATAGTTTTTATATTTAGAACTATCTTTAATTGATTCATTTGCATCAACCATAATAAGTTCTACATTATACATATTTTGGAATACTTGTCCAAGTGATGGTATAAATTTATCAAGCATAGTAATATCTTGAGCAGATACTAGTGATATAGGATTCTTTCCAAAATCAAATGTTGAAGTTTCTAATGAATCTTTTTCTATACCAATTGGTGTATTTCTAATATCAGAAATACTACTATTAATATCTATCATTCTTACATGAGATGGTAACACAGCAATCTTACCAGCTCTCTTCTTAACTTTTTCACTAAGTTGATTACATATATTTTTAATAAATGTATTGATTTCATCCCATTTATATGGATAAGCTGTTTGGAACTCGTAAAGTGTATTATCAATTTTAACAAGTCCACGACCTTCAATATCAGATGGAATCATACCCTTTGTACTTCCAAGAATAGTAGTATAATCACTAGGATCATTAAAACTTAAGCAAAACTGCTTATTAAAGTTCTGAGCTGTTTTTCCTCTTACAGCATTAACTCCTGTTGCAGTTATTACAAAATTAATACCATATTTTTCTCCTTCACGAGATAATGAAGCAATAGTATCTACATAATTTTCATAATTTTCATTTAATGATTCATAGTTGTTAATAAATATTATAATTCTTGGTAAAGTGTTTCCACTATTTTTAATATATAAATTATAACTACCACTATAATCAGCAAATAATTTTTTACGTCTTTCTAATTCTTTAGTAATTGTGCTAAATAAATTAGTAAGTTTTTCAGATTCATTAATAAATACTACATCTCCAATTTGAGGAGCATTTAAGAATGTACCAAACATTTCACTACCAAAATCTATAATATAAATATTAATTTCATCAGATGAGTGATTAATTATTAAACTATAAATAAGTGATGATAAAAATATTTCTTTACCACTTACACCATATACTAATGTATTACCATTATCATTAAAATCTAATGTAAGTATATCTTGTCTTTGATTGTTAGGATCATCTAATTCTCCAATTACAGCTTTAATCTCCCATGGTTTACTCATAAATGCATATTTTCTCATTAGGCTTGTTACAAATATTTCTGCTGGTATTTTATCTAACCATAATTTTCTAGCTATCATGTTCTTTTCTTTTGCATTTTCATAAATATATCTTAGTATATTTGGCAATTCTTCACCTTGAGACACAGTCTCAATTCTTTTTGTAGTCTCTACATTTCTAATAGTATCACCAATATTATTTATAAATGATATATCTCTATCAACCACTTTTGTTATCTTATCTTTTGGTATATATTTAGTTCCTGCATAAGCAGCTTGTCCAATAGCAAAGTAATCATTGTAACCAACTTGTAAGTAGAACCTACCAGCTTTTTTTAGAGTAACTGCATCTGGTCTTTTAATAACATCCATACTATCAGATTTTTCTTGAACTTTTAAACATACTTTAAATTTAGAGTTTGACCAAATTTGATCATCTACGATACCACTTGGTTTTTGCGTTGCTAGGATTAAGTGAACTCCTAAAGAACGTCCAATACGAGCGGTAGAAATAAGTTCATTCATAAATTCTGATTGTTGACTCTTAAGTTCAGCAAACTCATCTGAAATTATAAACAAATGAGAAATTGGTTCTTTTATTAATCCTTCTCTATATAATTGCTGATATTTATAAATATCTAATGTACTTTCATTTAATTCTGATTTAACTTGATTAAACAATTCTTGTCTTCTTTTTAGCTCACTTTGAATTGATGATAAACTTCTCTTAATCTCAGCAGTATCTAAGTTTGTAATAGTTCCAGCTAAATGTGGTAGTCTAATTCCATTAAGTTTATTTTCAAAAGCTCCAGTTAGTCCTCCACCTTTGTAATCTATTAAAACAAATGATACTTCTTCTGGACTAAAATTTAAACACATAGAAAGTATATATGTAATAATAAATTCTGATTTACCACTACCAGTCATTCCAGCAATAAGTCCATGTGGTCCATGAAACTTTTCATGTAAGTCTAAATTAAATACTTCGCCATCAGATCTAACTCCAATTGGAACACTTAAACTATTGATAGGATTGTTCTTTTCCCACCTATCTAAAATATTTAATTGTTCTATTTTACCTACTTTATACACTTCTAAAAATCCTACTGAATTCTTAAGTTCATTAAACATTTCCGTCGTTTTAATTGGTATATTAGATAATTTTTCACACATTAATCCTAAATTAATATTATCTGTATTATCCATTATAAATTTTTGTTGATTATCTTTATTTAAATCATTTGTAATAATAGCAGAATTCTCACCATCAGCAGTTAAGAAATCAGTACATTCATTTGGTAGATTTGATATTTCATCATTTAAAATAATAAGACCAAATCCCAAATTATTTTTTTCTTTTAGTACTTTTTCAATAATTTCAATATTTTTATTTTTCTTTATATTATCTACTATAATTAAATAATATGGCTGAACATTTCTAAAACTAATTTTATTTTCAACTTGCTTACCACCATCATCAGAATATTTTCTCGCAGTAAATACTTGTTCTAAATAGAAAGATAATTTAGACATCTCATCATAATTATTTGCAAAGAATCTTATATCCTTAGCATCACTCCAATTATGAGGAAGAATTTTTAAATCATTCCATATTCCACTACTATCATCATTTATCATAAAAACTAATTTTAAATCATTGTATGCATGATAAGTTACTAACTGAAGTATGATGCTTTTAAGCATTGACTCTTTATTTTTTGTTTCGCCTATTAATACAAGTTTATTTCTTGATGTTAAATCAATGGTTACTGGTGAAGAAGGAATATCTTTTGCACTTTCAGTTAATCTATTAAGTTCATCTTTAAGATTATCTTCAATCATTGTGAAATCTTCCATACCATAACTTAATTTAATTTTAAGAGGTATTGTTCCAATTCCTATTCTAACATTTAAAAAATCATCACTTTGTATTTGTCTTTCCCAAAGACTTCTATTTCTATTTAATATAATATTAGTTAAATCATTTGGTGCTGGATAATTTTCTACTAAAACCTGATATTGATTGTTTCTAATATTTATAATTTTTTGCCTTTTTTCTGCTAAATATTCAGTATATTTTTGCTGTCTTTCTTGCTCTTTCTTTTCTGTTTTTTTCTTATTATATCTTTTCATAAGAGATGGCCACAAAATAGTTGACGCTATCATTGCTACTGCAATTACAATAGCAGGTAAAGCAGACTTCCATGTAGCAGTACCATTCATTAAATTACTAACGGAAGTTGAAACACTGATTGCAGAAGTCATAGTCATTGTTACCATTGGACCAAGCGTATATAAAAGAGGAGTTTCATCTTGTTCTAATTTTCCTGGTGGATTATCAATCTTTAATTCTTCTTCTTTAATTGATGTAACAAATCTTGGTTGTCTTGAAAAGTAATCATTTTCATTATATAAAACCGCATTATCATCTTCTACTGTTTCAATTAGTTCTTCAGTATATTTAGGAAGAGCTCTTTTAACAATTAACCCAGAATTAATTTTAAGACGATTTTCAAAATTATTAATTAGTATATAATCATTTAAAGCTATTATTGAATAACCATAAATAAATATTCTATCTCCACTTTCAATTATTGATTCAGTAATTTTATTACCATTTAAAAACACTCCATAAGTATTATCTAATGCTTTTATTCTAAGACCATTTTCATTTTTAATTAAAACCGCATGCGCTGGTAAAACATAATCACCACTCAAAATGATATTTTGATCAGGGCCTGTACCAATAGTAAATTCTCCATACTCACTTATATTATATGAGACAAAAGTTGAATCATTTTCATTACAAACATATAAAAGAACATATGGCTTTTCATCATTATTATTTTCAGTTGAATCATTTATTTTTAAAGTATAAAAATTATTTTCAATAATTTCTGCTTGAGCTTTTAATTTACCATTTTCTTCAATTCTACACAATTCATTGCTATACAAAAGCCAAGAATTATCGACTTTTTCCATAACAATTAATTCTCTCTCATTATCATTTTCATCATAATCTTTTATCCAATATGTGCTCATATTCTCATTAGGAAAAGAATATTTAAACATCTTATCTGACTTTATGAGTAGTATTTGCATATATTTTCACCCTCTATTCTTTTTTTTGTGATTCAATTGATTCCTTTTCTATATTTATTGTTTTTATTTCTTTTTTTATATTGTTTTTTTTCTCATCAATAATATTCATAATTCTTTTGGTATTATTTATATTAACATCATTTGTTATCGCTAAAACTTTATCAATATCATTGCCTTCAATTGAATGACTTAACATTTCTATACATCTACTAATACTTTTATTTAATGCTTTTAGTCCTTCTTCAACATCAACAATTTGTCTAATATTTTCTTTTTTTTCAGCTATTTCATCATCAAGTTCCATCATCTGTTTTTTACTATCTATGACTCTATTGTCTGCTTTTTTGTCATACATTTAAGCCACCTCATAATATCCCATATTATTATCATCTATAATTATAGCATGAATTTAATTATATAAAAAGTTTTTTTAAATAAAAAAGATAATTTAGCATTAAATTATCTTTTAAAGAGAAAACGTTGATGTAGATATTTCATTAATACAATTAGAATAAGAATTAATATCAGTATTAACACTACTTATCATTTCAAAAGCTGAATAGTCTTCTTCTTTTAAATGTTCTAATTTCTTTAATAATTTTTCTAACTCTTCAATTATTTTTCTATAGCTTTCTATTTGATAATCTGAACCATTTCTCCTACTCTTTTTAGTTTTTTCATTGGTTTCCTTGTCTAATACCCATACATTACTATATTCTTCTAACCAACTAAGCATACTTTTTGCATTGTTTAATTCAGTTCTTATTTCTTCTTTTTCAGAATCATTTAATTTAGTATAGCCTTCCATATAATTAAGCATAGTATTATTAGCAGATTTAACATTTCCATATAAATTTGAACATATCTTTGCTTGCTTTCTAAGAGCATCTGCATAAATACTCATTTTTGTTCTAACTGCGTCATATCCGCCGCCTTTTAATTCGTCTTTAGATTCAGAAATAAATTTTTCTATTTGGCTTGCCATTTTATCAGAAGAAGATATAATGCTTTCTATAGCACTCATCAATTCTGATGAATTAGCTTTTGATAAATCTGAACTATATACTACTGACATTATTCATTTTCCTCCTCTTCTACATCTATTTTTCTTGCTTGATATGGTTTAATATCATCTGAATTATCATCCTCAATAAAGCTTCTTACATAAGGACTATATTGTTCCTCTAATGATTCTTGCTCTAAGTAATCATTCGTTGAAACTTCTTTTTCATAAGAATAATCATATCCATCTCTTAATTCTCTTTTACCCATTTCATTATTAATACCATATGCTACTGTTCCAATACCAGTTCCTAAACCTGTTACAAGACCAATTGTTTTATATAATTCTGAATTATCAGTAGGAGGATCAATAGGATCATCTGGTACTACTGGATTGTCTGGAACTATTGGTTTTGGTTCTCTTGGCTCAACGGGCTCTACAGGTATTACTGGCTTTTCTGGAAGTTTTGGTTCATCAGGATCAACCGAAGTAACTATTTTATCTGAATAATTTTTTACAACAACATTTTGTTCATTACTTGGTGAAATAGGAGTTTTTTCCTTCTTATTCGAAGGTTTTGGAAATAACTCTTTTCCCCATTCTTGCTTTATTGTTTCTCTATATGAATCATCACTTTTAATTGTGTTACTAGTTGTTTTTACTTTATTCTGACTTACCGATGTTTTTGATGCCACTGAAGATGTACTTTCTAATATGCTAGATTCCATATCTGCAGTTTCCTGCAAATTTGAACTTGATTGTGAGATTAAATTTTCTTGTCCACTAGAAGAAGCAAAAACTGATGAAGCACGATGTTCATTAAAAGAAAGTGGTATCGTTGAAGCGGGTTTTGTAGAAATAGTCGTTTTTCTCACATTAGAGTTCATATCATTTTCAATTAGAGGATTATCTTCACTATTACTATTAATTTGATTTTTAAGTGTTTCTAACTCTTGTAATAATGTCGTAGAAACTATATTTGAACTATCTTTATTTTCATAATTATGTAATTTAACCTCAGGTAACAAATCAGAGGTTACTTCCATTCCAATTTTTAAAGCCTCGTCTTCTAAGAGATTATCCATATTAGCAAATTTATCTCCAATTGCTCCAATTGTAACTATCTCTTTACCAATTTTATCTAATAATTTATTACTTGAAGCAATCATTTTATAAATTATAGAAGATTCTTTAGAAGGCACACTTGTAGTGCTTCCATATCCCTCTATACTTAAATCATTTAATTTAGCACTTTTTATTAAAGATTTTATTGAAGTTAAGTTTTGTGATAAATAAGCATTATCACTTTGAATAATATCTTCATTTGACAAATTATTGTTTCCTAAAACTCCAATAATTTCATTAGCTTGAGTAATAGTTAATGGATGATATATTCCATTACTATAATAGCCAATATCATAAGTAATATTATATGAATCATATTTAGTTGGTAAATTATTGAAATTAAAAGATCCACTATGAATATTTCCAAGACCTGATGCACCAAATAATGCACATGTAATACCATGTTGATCTAACCACTTAAGATTTGCTTCTTTATTATCACTTTTTCTATAAACCACATGAATATCTAAAACTTCGAGCCCCATATCTATTGATTTTTGTATATCACTTTCCATGTCATTTGCTCTAAATACTATAGTGGTTACTTCATGTTCATTTAAAGTAGCAACTAATTCTTTTAAAGAAAGGTCATCATCTATAGTATTTTTAGATAGTTGATTTGACCAAGATTTGTCATCTGCTGGCTCTATCATTATTGCGTATCCACCTGTAACATCTTCATTTCGCATTAAATACTCATACTCTCTTAAGAGTGCAGCTCTTGCAGAACTACTAGAACCTGTGGAAACAAATGCATTATCATTTAATCCAAATTGTTTGATAATTTCTTTGGCAAGACCAACATATGCTCTTTGACCTCCAGAAGTGTTCATAAAGCCATCTATTGTAGTACCTGGTTCATGATTTGGATAAATACCTATAGTATTAACATCAGCAACATGATTTTTTTGATATTCAATAGCATTATCATTGTCTGAACGACCTCCGCCGCCATATCCAAATCCACACACAGATGCAGTTGATTCATCTATATTTTTTGGAATAGTAACATAATATCTATTATCTTTATATATTACATATCCATTATATCCTGGATATAATTCTGAAACATCAATGGTCTTTGCCATCATATTCACCTATCTTCCTAGTATATTATAACATACACTATTTGTTACTTTCAATTTAATTTTAGGCAAAATAAAAAAGAGGTATAACACCTCTTAATAATCATTAATTAGCTAATTTATTAGCTTCAGTTGCTAATGATTGTTCAGTAGCAGCTGTAGTTTCTGATGCACCTGTTATAATGTTAGCAAAATCATTTACTAGTCTAACATAAGTATCAAATTTTTCTTTTAAAGCTGCAAATCTTTGCCCCAATGTTTCACTAGCATCACCAACGAATACATCTTCAGCACCAGCTTTACTCATAGAAGCACCAAAATCACTAAAAATATTATTCATAGTACTTGCACATTCTTTAATTGTATTAGCATCAGTTCTAACTTTTTCATAAGTAATTGTTGTACTTTCTCCGTTCATTTTAATCCTCCCTATTAATTATTAGTATTCAGTATCAGTAGTGTTATTTTTCATATTAACACTATCAATAATATTTTGTTCATTTCTATCTACAGTGTTACTAGAATGTAAGCAATATTCTCCATAATCATTAATAACCTTAGTCATTTTATCTAATTCACCCTTATATGATTGAATTTCAGCAGCTATTGCTTTAGCAGCTGGAGATAGATAATCTGTACTAACCATTTCTTCTACAGTTGTATAAACTTTTTCTACATTTTGACCAAATTGTTGTCCTTGATCATGAATTGTATTTCCTATTGATTTTAATACAGCAGGATTTGCTACAAATTTGTTTGACATAATTTCCTCCTTTATTTTTATAACTTATATATACAATATAGCATTTTTTATAAAATATGTAAATTTATTTTACAATTTTACGCTATAATTTGACACTATTGTTCTTTATTATCTTCACTTTCTTCTTTTTCTTGTTCTTTTAGTTGATTTTCGAGCTTATCTCTATATTCATTATATTTTTTTATTTTATTTTTTTCATTTTCTCTACTTTGTTCGATAGTACTCAATGACTTTTTTATTGATGTCATTCTCGTTTCATCACTTTTACTCAAAATTGCATTAGATTTTTTACCCTTCATTGATGTTCCTAATAATTCGATACAAGTACTTAAATTTTTATTTAATGAAATCAAGCAATCTTCTATATAATCCAAGTTCTTTATTGCCTCTTTTGATACAGCAATTTTATTATCGATTTTATCAATTTCTATCTTTGATTCATTAATTTTATTATCTGCTTTTTTCTCTTGCATATTTTTTCCTTAACTTGCTGGTTGATATTGGACTTTTTCACTTGGAATTATATTGGATACAGATATACCGAACTCACTTACTTCAGCAAATGCGGCATCTAATATTCCTTTAGCTTCTTCATATACTTCTTGCAAGCCATCCAATTTATCTAATAATTTTTTAATATCAACCATAGCTTCTTCTATTTCTGTAATACGACTATTTAAATCTGCTCTAGCTTGTGAATCAGAAATAACATAAACTTCAACAAGTTTTGGATTTCCTTCAGAATCTTTCTCCTCAGTCTCAACTTTAGTTTTTGCAGCTAGTGCAGCTCTAATATTTGCAATATCTTGCTTACATTGTTTGTAGGCCGTATCAATCTTATCATATTCTCCCATATCTAAATATGGATAGTCTTCCAAATAACTTGTTAAAAGTTGAATTGCTTGATCAATAGCAGTAGACAAGTGATCAGCTAAAGTCATACGCGCATTTAAAGCAGTACTAAATTCACTCATTTTTGCTTGAACTTCATTCCATGCATCACCTTGTAAATGACCTTCTGAATCTGCAACAAAATTATCAATTATCTCTAACATATCAGTAGTTTCTGATATATCAGTTTTCAAATTTGTTACAGATGAATGGCCAGATATTGCTGTTAATTCTTCCATATAAATTGCTGTTTGCATAAATTGACCTCCTAAAAATATTTACTAATAATTGTATCTAAATCTAAATCTTTATAACTTTCTTCTTTAAATATTATATCTATTTTTGTTCCTTCTATCTTTATCTCTTTTACATATTCCATTGTTGAATATTTTTGATTTATCTCTTCATATGCTTTTTGTACTTCTTCTTCACTATTATATTCATATGTGTATTTTACTTCTGTTGCTTTTTGTCCTTCCATTTGTATATATATCTTACTTCCATCTTGTCTTTCTCCCATTACTACTTCTGGTAGTATTACTTCCTCTTCTACATCTTTTTCTTCAGTTGGTGTTTCTTTAATTTCTTCCTTTACCTCTTCTACTGGTGTCTCTTCTTCTTTTGGCTCCTCTACTGGTTTTTCTTCCTCTGGCTTACTTGGCTCAGGTGTAGGTGTTGGACTTGGCGATGGAGTTGGAGATGGACTTGGCGTTGGAGTCGGACTTGGTGATGGTGCTGCTTCTTCTTTTGGCTCCTCTTCTGGTTTTGCTAATGGCTCTGATTTT
>CAMKNB010000022.1 GCA_946414095.1 uncultured Mycoplasmatota bacterium | reverse complement strand
ACTTCTTATCATGCATGGAGTGAAAGAATTAAAATTCAAAGAGAAATTGTTAATAAAGTAATGGAGAAAAAGTCAAGATTTAAACGTCCATCTGGTATAGTTGCAGCAAGAGTAGCAGTAGGTACAAATCCACCACAATTATCATCAAGTGGTCCAGTTTACCTTTTTGTAAAAGGCACTCAACCTACTAGAAGAGCTGTAACAAAAAAGAAAGAAACAACTACACAATAAAAGACATTTGTTATATAATTGTTATATGAAAAAGAAAATATTTCTAATTTGTATAACAATTATTTTTTTTGCCATTTTAATATATAGTTTAATACATATATTTTTTTGGTATAAAGAAAATACTCATACTACAGAATTAATAGAAGAAATCAATGAATCAATTAAAGTTAATGACGAAACAAAAGAAAATATAATTGATTTCAAGAAATTAAAAAGTAAGAATAAAAATACCATTGGATGGTTAAAAGTAAAGAGTACAAAAATAGATTATCCATTCGTTCAATATAAAGATAATGACTATTATTTAAATCATTCATTTGATAATAAATACTCAAGTGCTGGATGGGTATTTATGGATTATAGAAATAATAATAATTTTATAGATCAAAATACAATTATTTATGCTCACGCAAGAAAAGATAAAACAATGTTTGGCACGCTTAAAAACACTCTTACAAAAAAATGGTATAAAAATAAAGATAATCATATTATTACAATAAATTTAGAAAATGAAACGTTATATTATCAAGTATTTAGTTCATATCACATCAAGACTGAAGACTATTATATTACTACATCATTTAATGAAAAAGAATTCAACAGGTTTATAAATACAATTAAAAAAAGAAGTGTTTATAACTATAATGTAGATGTAACAATAGATGATTATATCCTTACACTTTCAACTTGCTATAACAATACTGATAAAACTGTTGTTCACGCCAAATTAATAAAAAGAGACTTAAATTAAGTCTCTATAATTTTTTGGTATATCTAATTTAATATCAATTCTTTTCCTTGTAATTGGATGAACAAAGAATAATCTATTAGCAAGCAAATACATTTCTTTAAATTTATCTTTAATCCCATACTTTTTATCTCCAAGTATTGGAGTTTTATTATCTTTCATATGAACTCTAATTTGATTCTTTCTTCCAGTTTTGATTTCTATTTTAACCAGACTATATTTGTCATTTGAATCAATTTTTTCATAATGAGTTTCAGCATATTTACCATTTTTCTTATCATTAGTTGAATAAGTAATTAAACTTTTAGTCTCCTTTAAATATGATTTAATAGTTCCTTTATCATTAACTTTACCATGTACTACACTAACATATTCTCTTATTACAGCATCCCAATTAACTTGTAAATTATTTCTTACACTCTCATTTTTGGCAAACAAAACAATTCCACTAGTATCAGCATCTAATCTATGTACAATAAAAACACGCTCATTCTTTTTATGCAAATAATCGTATACTTCACTATATAAATTATTAACATGTTTTTTATCCTTAATAGTAGGAAGTCCACTTTTTTTATAAACCGCTATTAAATATTTGTCTTCAAATAAAATTTTTAACTTTTTCATGACTAAATTTTATCACAATAAATTATTAAATAATATTTATTTTTAATGATTTTACATTATTTAAATAATAGTTTTCTAGTTTCATCAAATAATCCATTATCTAAGTATCCTTTTAATTTACAATTTTCTTCTGATGGATTAGTTTCATCAAAATCTTTCAAATTTTCATCATATTTATAATAATTAAACCAACTATTAATTATTCTATTATATGCAAATTCATTAGAATTCTCTTTTAAATATTCTATTAGTTTACTTCTATTATCTTTAGATAAATCATTGATTCTAATGACTTTAGTATTTGGTAAAAACTTATCATAATTAATTTTATATCTTTCCGGTTTAACATTTCCACCACTCACTTTGACTTTAAACAAACTACTCATATCAATCACTAAATCATATTTAGAAACACCTATTTTTATTATTTTCTCTAAGTCATCTATAGAATCATATGATAACAACTCTAGTGTTTTATCTTCTTCATATTCTTTTAAATCTTCTTTTCTACCTGCTATTGTAATGTGAACATTAAACAACTCTATAAACTTTTTAATAAGATCTTTATAATATATACCATTCTCACTACTATAATATGTGTAATCATCAATTCTTTCTCTATTACTACCAATTATGAATAATATAAAACGCTTATTTTTATTTCTAATAATATCACAATGATCTAATTTTAATTTATTTAATTCTTTTACAATATCTATATCTTCTTCTGTACTAATTTCACAAATGCTTAATAATATTTTTAATATCTTATAATCAGTATAGTGTGTAATATAACATATTTCATCTTCATCATAACCTGTAATTTCTTTTGATATAAACATTGCAATATCATCCTTACTATGTTTACAATTTGTATTATAAAACTCTCGCTCACAAAGTACACATTTCTCATATTTACCCATAAAACGCAGATCATAATTAGTCATTCTTATTTGGTGATTACATTTATAATTTCTAAAGTATTCTTCACTATCTACTTCCATTTTTAAAAAATCTTTAACTTCACTCTTTAATATTTCAAATTCACTTTCTAAACCTTCAACATTAGGAAACCAATCATTTTCATCTATTTTAACTTCTTCAAACTTTTCATATTTTCTAGTTAAATCTTTTAAATGACTACTAGTTGCTCTCATTCTAAATAGTTTATATTCAACTAATTTTTTCAACTCTTCTCTTTTCATTTTAAAAGTCTCCTTATATATATCTTTTCACAAATTTGTTTTTTACTAAAATATTCAAGTAAATTTTCACAAGCATCAGCTTCATCCTTTGCATCTAAAATAATACAATTAATATCTTTCTCATCTTCATCATAGTTATAATAAGAACTAATTACATATTTTACATTCATGCTTTTTTCATCATGTTTAAACCTTCTTTTACACATTGGACATTCATCTTCTAAAAAATCTTTTACTATTAATTCATGACTACAATTAATAGATTCAGATATTTTTTGAATACTTTTTTTATCATCTATGCATTTACTTATTAGTTCATTTTTAAATTTTTCAATTCTACTTAATGCCTCAATACTATTTTCATTTACAAAAGAACTTTCATAAGTTCGAAGAAAATGATTTAATTCTCTAACTTTTGCATTTAATTCTTGAATTTCTTTTTTCAAAATCATTATTTTACTAATTTCATTATTATTCATATTTTCTTCCTTTCACTTGTATTATAAAAAATAATTATATATAATTAAAATATATATATCTTATATATAATATAAGGAGAGATTATATGAATATAAATTTTGAATTATATAAAGTTTTTTATGAAGTTGCTAAAGAAAAAAGTATATCTAAAGGGGCTAATAAATTAATGATTTCACAACCAGCAGTTAGCCAATCAATTCAAACATTAGAAAATCAACTTGGAGGAAAATTATTTATTAGAACGCCAAAAGGAGTAGTACTTACAAACGAAGGGGAAGAACTTTATAATTATATTAAAGATGGTATAAATTATTTTATAAATGGAACTAATAAATTTAGTTCACTAAAAAATCTTGATACTGGCACATTAAATATAGGAGCAACAACAGTAGTATCTGAAAACTATCTAATGAAACATTTAAAAAAATTTCATGAATTATATCCTAATGTAGAAATAAATATCACAAATGACCTTACTGATAATTTAATTAAAAATTTAAGAAATGGTAACCTAGATATAATAATTATTGCTATACCAAATCAAAAATTAAATGATATAACAATTACTAAATTAACTGAACTTAATGATATATTTGTAAGAGGAAAAGATTATAAAATAAGTTCAAATAAAATAAATGAAATATTAAAAGAAGATATTATCTTACAAAAATATCCATCCATAACAAGAATAAATTTCAATAATTTTTTGACATTAAACAACTTAAAATGTAATCCTAAAATGGAAGTTGTTTCTCATAATCTACTTGAAAAATTAGTAGAAAATAACTTTGGTATTGGAATATTAACAAAAGAATATATAAAAGATAAATTAAATAAAACAATATTTGAAATTAAAACAGATAAACAAATTAATAAAAGGTTTTTAGGTTATGCTATTAAAAATGAATTATATCCTAGTTTTACAGCAAAAAAATTTATAAAATTATTAAAGGAGAATACTAATGAATAAAATAGATAAATTACAAAAAATTATAGATGAAAGTGAAAGAATTGTATTTTTTAGTGGTGCTGGTATTTCAACACTTAGTGGAATAAAAGATTTTAGAAGCAAGGATGGTCTTTATAATATGAAATATAAATGGCCTCCTGAAATGATTCTTAGTAGTGGATTTTTCTATGCTAATACAGAGGAATTTTATAAGTTTTATAAAGATAAATTAAATTGTTTGAATGTTAAGCCTAATATAATACATGAATTCTTTTATAAACTTGAAAAAAAAGGAAAATTAAGTGCAATTGTAACTCAGAATATAGATGGTCTTCACTCTAAAGCTGGAAACAAAAAAGTATATGAATTACATGGTACTACATATAAGAATCATTGTATTAGATGTAATAAAGAATATAGTGCAGAATTTGTTTTTAATTCTAAAGGAATACCAATGTGCGAATGTGGTGGCATAATAAAACCAGATGTAGTTCTATATGGAGAAATGTTACCAGAATATGATTATGCGAATGCAAGCTATGCAATTAGTCATGCTGATACACTAATCGTAGCGGGATCATCCCTAACCGTTTATCCCGCAAGTGGTATGTTAAACCTATTCAAAGGAAAAAACTTAGTAATACTAAACAGAGATAAAACAGATTTTGATAATATGGCTACACTTGTCATTCATGATGACTTAAGAAATATTTTTGACAAACTAAAAGCATAAAATCAATTATGCTTTTTATTTTATTAAATTACTTAATACTCCATAAGATAATATCATCATTATTACACTTGCTATTAATACACCAACAATGGTACATAAAAATGCTTTTTTCTTATCAAGATTTAGTGCTGTAGCAACTAAACTTCCTGTCCAAGCACCAGTTCCAGGTAAAGGAATACCAACAAACAATATTAATCCTAAATATCCATATTTTTCAATTTTAGGTTTATTCTTATCTGCCTTCTTTCTTAACCAAATAGAAACACTTTTAAATAATTTAATTTTACTCTTTTCCATCCAATCTAAAATTTTAGATAAAAACATTAGAATGAATGGTATGGGTAATAAATTACCTATAATTGATACAATATATGCATTGATTGGATTAAGTTTTAATAATGAAGCAGCTATTAATCCACCACGCAATTCTAAAACTGGCATTAAAGAAATAATAAACACTATTAATTCTTTTCCAAACTTCATTGAAACTAGTCCACTAAACATATCTATAATTGAATTTATTATACTTTCCATATTTACTCCTAACATTTTAATTTTATCATAATCAATAATAATATGCTATAATATTTGAAGAGGTGAATAAAATGGATAAAAAAATAGGAATATTTGATTCTGGAATTGGCGGACTTACTACATTAGAAGAGATTAGACGTATTCTTCCAAATGAAGACTATATCTTTTATGCTGATTCAAAAAATAATCCATATGGTGAAAAGTCAATAGACGAACTAAACACCATCACTAAAAATATTGTTAATAAGTTGTTAGCAAAAGATGTAAAACTAATCGTAATAGCATGTAATACAGCTACAACACAATGTATTAACTATTTAAGAAAAGAATTTCCTAGTATGATATTTGTAGGAACTGAACCTGCTATTAAAGTTGCTTGCGATAATAACTATAAAAATACACTCGTTATGGCAACTCCAGGTACAATTTCTTCAAATAGAACACATGAACTAATAGACAACAATAAAAAAGAATATGAAAACATATACTTGGTTCCATGTGATAGATTAGCTAATGCAATAGAAAGAAATGATGAAAAAGATATAGATTTAATTCTTCATGATAATTTAGATAAATATAAAAACATAAAGATAGATGCTGTTGTATTAGGATGTACACATTATCCAATCATAAAAAATAAAATACAAACATTCTTTCCAAATTCAATATTAATAGATGGTAATATTGGTGTAGCAAAAAGAGTAAAAAATCAACTTGAAGAAAATAATATTCTTTCAAGCAAAAAAGAAAAAGGAACGTTAGAATTTATTCAAACAAAATAAATTCTTTTTTATTATAAAAAAAAAGGACTATTTTTTAAGTCCTTTAATTCCTTTGACTCCTTTAGAACCACTAAATCCAGATAAGATGTTACTTTCAAAACTTCTTACTTTCTTAGACTTATTCTTATATTCACGAATAGCAATACTAATCATTTCATCAAGTAAATCTTCATACTTTAATCCATCTTCCTTCCATAAGTAAAAAGATAAACTACCAGGAATAGTATTTGGTTCATTTACATAAAACTTTTTAGATTTAGAGTCTATTAAATAATCTATTCTAACAACTCCACTAAAGTTAAGTAATCTAAATACTTTTTTACTTGTTTCTTTAATTTCATTAGTAAGTTCTTTACTAATTCTAGCAGGAATTATTCTACTAGCAGAAGCCATTCCCTTACTACCACTACCTTTAGTTTTAGAATTAGATAAGTATTTGTCAGAATAACTTAGTATTTCATCAACACCCATTACTTCTTCTAATGGACTAACTCTTTGATGCTCATAATTTCCAAGAACACTTGAATTAACTTCTACTAAGTTTTCTACTGCCTTTTCAACAACTATTTTAGTATCATAGGATATAGCTTCATCAATAGCACTTTCAATTTCCTTTTCACTCTTAACAAATGTAATTCCTACACTACTTCCAAGAGTCGCAGGTTTTACTACAACAGGATATCCAAGCTTTTTAATATTCTTTAATATTTCATCCTTATTTTCTAAATATTCATTATCATAGAACCAAGTAAAGTCCACAATTGGTAAATCTTCAGACATCATAACTTGTTTCATAGTAACTTTATCTTGTCCTAAAGCAGCACCTAAAACATGAGATCCGACATATGGAATACCAATAGTATCTAAATATCCTGCTAAAGTACCATCTTCCACATTATTACCATGAACAACAGGTAAAATTATATCTAAATCAGTAATATCACGTCTAAATAAACCTGTAGTATTTTGCAAATAAAATTTACCATCTTTTTTATATAAAGTTACTTTCTTTGTATACTTTTTTATAAAATCAAAATCTTTGTAGCTTTCAATATCCATTAGTACATGACCAGTATACCAAGTTCTATCCTTCGATATATACAAAGGAATTACTTCATATTTATCCTTATTTAAATTTTGAATTGCTTGAAGTGCAGAAATAATACTAACTTCATGCTCAACTGTTTCCCCTCCAAAAATTACACCTAATTTAATCTTCATAAACTTCAACTCCTATTCATTAAATATATCAGGTAGATCATTTTCTAATAATACATATGTTTTACCATTAGCAAGTTTTCTCATAAGAGGAAACGCCAATTTAACATCATTCAATATATGTATTTTCTTTTCATTATATTTTTCACGCTTTAAGCCGTCTAATATAGGCTTAGTTTGTTCTTGTCCAATTAATATTACTTCGTCACAAACATGAGCTATATGACGTCCAAATTCCATATTGTATTCATACTCTTTATCTCCAAGTTCAATCATACCAGGAGTAACAATTATTTTTTTACCAGACATAAGTCCTAAAACATCAACTGCCATAGAAGAACCAACTGGATTAGAATTATAAGCATCATCAATAATATTTATTTCTCCATACTTTTTAAGTTCTAATCTATGTTCAATAGTTTTGATTCTTTTAACTCCTATTTTAATTTCATCAAGACCTACTCCTAAATAATAAGATAATGCAGCTGCCTCAAGAATATTATATACATTAGCATCACCTAATAATCTAGTTTCAAGTTTAATTGTTTTCTTACTATCTTTAAATGTACAATCAAATGTAGTTCCTTTACTAGACAATTTTATGTTACTTGCATAAACATCAGCTTTTTTATTTTTAATTGACACCCAAATTTTTTTACAATCACTTTTAATTTTATAACTAGTTTGATACTCATCATCCATATTTAACACTGCTATTCCGTCTGTAGGAAGACTGTCAATTAACTCAAATTTTGCTTTTTGAATATTTTCACGACTACCAAAACTCTCTAAATGTGCAGTTCCAATAGTTGTTAAAATACCATATTGAGGTTTAATAAACTCACATTTCTCTTTTATTTCTCCTCTTCTAAATGCTCCCATCTCTGCTACAAATATATCAGTAAATTTATCAAGTTTGTTATTAATTGATATCATTAAACCATTCATTGTATTAAAACTCTTTTCAGTTGCAAAAGAATTATATTTAACATTTAATATATCATTTAAAGCATTCTTAGTACTTGTTTTACCATAACTACCAGTAATTGCTATTTTTTTTAAATTCGGCATAGACTCAAGTTTACTTTTAGCTAAACTTTTATAATGATTAAAAACCATTTTTTCAATTGGTCTATTTATTGTATTTGCACACATTATTACAAATGGATTAATATAAATCATAAAACCAATTAAGAAATAATATTTGTCTATAATGTTTTCATTAAAACAAATAATCATAGGTAATATAGATAGTAAATACAATACTAACATTGTAGCATATAATCTTTTAATTCTTGCAGTTATTACAAGAGGTTTTTTAGATTGTTCTTTTTTAACTTTATTTTCAAATATCTTGTCAGATAATATGTATAAGATAACAAAACATATAATTGATAAATAAGCATTTTTAATAAAATATAAAGCAATAAATAGTATAAATAATAAATCAAAATTCAAAAATACTTTTTTGCTATTATCTATCATCCAATTAAAATACCTATTTCCATCATTGTACCAATTTTGTTGTAACATATGCATAAATTTTTTACTCTTAAATAATACATAATATAAAGCAACCAATATAGATAATATAAAAAATGCTCTCATTATTTACCTCCTATAAAACTATTAATAACATTTATAGTTTGATTAACTCTTTCTAAATATGCATAGTGTGTACATCCTTCATATGTAACAAGACCACAGTTAGATATTAATTTTTCAAGTTCAACTCCGTCTTCATAATCAACAGCTGCATCATTAGTTCCCCATATTAATAATGTAGGACATTTAATCTTTTTAACATCTTCTGTTAAATCTAAATTAACATGATTAACAAGAATCTTTCTCATCATTTCACTAGCATTCTTATAATCAGTTGAACCAATATGCTTTTTAGCAAGATTTTCAAATTTATTTAATATTTTAACTTTCTTAACAAACTTAAATACTTTCATTTTAAAAGTATCTTTTTTTATTTTCTTTTTATATGGACTAGCAAGTAATATTATTTTTTTAGGTTTATATTTAATTGCATAAGCAAGACTAACCTTTCCACCAAAAGAATGACCTATTAATATTGGATTATTTATTTTAAGTTTTTTAAATATAAATTCTAACATTTCAGCATAATCAAAAATACTCCAAACTTCATTTGGTTCCATACTATCTCCAAAACCAGGTAAATCTAATATTAGTACATTATTATTTTTAATGAATGGTCTTGCAATAGGCATCATCATTTCAATATTTTGACCCCATCCATGCAAATATACTAAACTTATATCTGATTTATTATCATAGAATACATAATTTATATTTATATCTTTATAAACAATCTTCATCTCTTCACCTATTTAATTATACCATAAAAAAATGTGTTTAGAATTACTAATACACATTTTACATATTATTTTTATCAAGTTCTCTCATTAAATCTTTTTGTTCTTCATCACTTAACTCTTCATACAATATATCATCATCTTTTTCTATAACTCTTGCATAAAATATTTTATTATTTTGATCTAAAAAGCTAGCAATTTTACCATACTTTTTATTTTTAAAAAGCTCAATTAATACAAGTTCCATAAATCCTCCTAAATATACTTTTTAAGTTCACTTTCAAATTCGCTTCTTAGCTCATTTAATCTACTTTCAGTAGTTGCTTCAAAACGCATAGTAATATTAGGACCAGTATTAGAAGCTCTAACTAATGCAAATCCATCGTCAAACTTAGCTTTAACACCATCAAGAGTAATATATTTATAACCTTTAGAATCACAATATTTTTGCATTTTTTTAACTATTTCAAACTTAGTTTCATCAGTAACTTTAACTTTTAATTCAGGAGTAGAATAATACTTATTTAATTTATTAACATAATAACTTAGTGGCTTACTAGTATGACTTAACATTTCTATAAGTCTCATTCCTACATATATTCCATCATCATATCCAGGAAACTTATCTCTAAAATAAACATGACCTGATAATTCGCCACTAAGAGGATAATCTCCCTCACTTGAAGCTGCTCGTGTATATGAATTACCAGTTCTATATTCAACAGGTTTAACTCCAAGTTTATTAAGTTCATCTTCTAATGTCTTAGAACATTTAACATCAAATAAGCATTCTTTCTTATCAACTTTATCATATAAATAATTCCACATAATTGCTAAGAACTTATCAACTTCAATAAATGTACCATTTTCATCAACAAATCCTACTCTATCAGCATCTCCATCATAACCAACTCCTAAGTCAGCATGAAGTTCTTTTACTTTTTCTTTTAAAACACTTAAATTTTCTTCTACACATGGATCTGGATGATGATTAGGAAAATTACCATCAGATTCATTAAATATTCCATAACTATCTATCATTGGTAAGTGTTTAAATATATCATCTGCTATTATACTAGATGTACCATTTCCACAATCATATACTACTTTTATTCTTTTATCTCCAAAATCAAGTTTAGAAATAACTAAATCTATATATGCATCCCTTATATCAACACTTTCACTCTTTCCATTTCCATCAATATAATCTCCACTAACTATAGTTCTATATATTTCCTTAACAGAATCACCATATGCATTATGAATACCATTATATGAAAACTTAAATCCATTATACTCTTTTGGATTATGAGATGCAGTAATCATCATACTTGAATTAACATTTAAATAATTAGCTGCAAAATAACACATAGGAGTGGTAACAAGACCAAGTCTTTTAACATTTATTCCACATTCAATAAGACCTTTAACTAAATTATCCTCTAATTCAACAGAAGATAATCTATTATCATATCCAACTACTGTAGATAAAATATTCTTTTTTCTTAATTTTGTTCCAAAAGCACGACCTATATTATAAGCAACTTCTCCACTTAAATCTTCTCCATATACTCCTCTTATATCATATTCTCTAAACATACTTTCATTTAATTGCATAGACTTCACCCATATTTATTTTATAAAAAATACTATTAATTGAAAACAATATCAAAATAATTTTACATAAAAAATAGTCTAATAAATAGACTATTTAACTTCTATAAAATGCATTGGATAATTAACTTTTACTTTATCATTTGGTAAATAATATTTATCTTCAAAAGTAGAATACCACTTTTTTACACCTAATACTTTAGGTAAAATATAATAACTTCCTTCCTCATACAAATAATCTTTATAATTCAATACTTTGTCTACACTAGTAGTTACCATCCATAATCTATTTCCCTTTTTATTTGTATTTACACTCACCGCTCTTTTTGGGTCAAGTTGTGTAGTTAATAAATATTCTATTAAGCTTTCTTTAGTAGCATAGCCCATATTAACAAACAATTTAGTTTCATTACCACGAGAACCTAAATACAAATAATATGGCATTATATCCAAATCACTATATTCAAATAAAGCATTTGGTTTATTAATAATTTCTTTTCTTATAGGTAACCATTTAATCCTATTATCAAAACCATACATATTTGACAAAGTTACTCCTGGAACTATTTGATCAGAAGTTGTTATTATATTTTCAGATATAATATTGTAATAAATGGAAGAAGCAACATAATAGTATTTAACTTTTTCAAAAACAGTTTCAACCTTTGTAACATAAACAGGGACTATTTTTCCATTCACTTCTTTTGCAACTTTTGTTCCAACTTTAATATAACCATTTTCATCATAAATATTAACAAATTTATTCTCATCTAAACTAAATACTTGATGAAGTTCAACTGTTTTTAAAACAGTTCCATCTGAAAATGTAGTTTTTTGATATGAATCGCTTTTCTCACTTTTTTCAATCCATATTGGATATTCATATGTAAGGCTACCACTTTCATACGACCATACACTTAATAAATCAGTATACCTAATATCTTCGATTTTTTTGAATTTACCATTTGCAAGTTTGATTTTAGTACCTTCTACTAAGCATCCTCCACCAGAAGAAGTAATATTGACTGTTATATTTCCATTAACATTAGGTACTGATAGTGTTCCTGTACTATTATTTGTAGACCATGTATATCCACTATTTCTTTGCAATGTTCGTCCACCCATAGTTACAGTTATATCATTAAAATTTCTATTTCCACTAACTGTAAATCTTGCAGATAATGTCTCACCTATTGCTATTTCAGTTGGACCACTAGATCTTGTAATATTAGTTCCTAAAGTATAATTTACTGTGAATACCCAAGTATATGTTGCACTTGCACTTCTTGAACAATAACCACTTGAAGTTTCACAAGAAGTTGCTTTATTTTTTCCATTGTTATTTTTTGAGTCGACACCATATACTCTAAAATAATATGTACCATTAGAAAGGTCAGTTGCCGTAAAACTAGAATTACCATCTGTAGTTTCATATGTTTTAACTAATGTGTCATTAGAGTTGTATGCTTCAATTATAAACTTAGTAATAGTACTTATATCAGTAGCGTCCCATGTTAGATTAACTTTACCATTCTCTGCTACAAATGTAGCATTAACATTACTTATCACTGGAGGATCATCATCAAGCAAAGTTTCATCCTTATCAACAAGAATTTTAACACTGCCTAAACTTGTATTACCATTATCAGTTACAAAAACTAGATTAACAGATTGTTGATTAGTAGCAAAAGTTACACCACTCTTTCTTTCAATATAAACATCATATGTTTGAGTTTCATTTGCAGCAATTGTAAAACTCCCTAGAGCTGTACCACTGGAATTCACTAATTTAAAATTTGAATTGCTCATTGAAAAAGAAAATGTCTTAGATTCACTATATGAATTAATTACAGTTACTGTTACTTTGTCTCGAATAGTATTTCCTCTTAAATCAATAGTAGAATTCTTTGGAATACTTGCAAGCAAATTTCCAGTTGGCTCTTCCTCCTCTTCTTCTAATACGACATTTGTATTTCCAGTCACACTATGTTCACCAACAGTAAGTGGATACATTATTATTTTTACTTTAAACGTTTTAGATTCTAAAGCTGGTATAACTTCACCAGGTTCAATTCCATCAAGTACATAATCAACATTCATATTTTCATTAGTGGAAGTTTCAACAGATGGTGTAAATACAGATGAAGCAAATTCATAATCAAAAAATGAATCATTTGTAATAGTTACATCATATTCAGCATAATAATCATCGTCTAAAGCACTATTATTTTCAACATTAAAAACTAAATCGAAAGAAATACTATCTTTAGTATATGTAGGTGCTCCTGGATTTGATAAGTTACTATAATCTGACAATATAACATTAGTGATAGCGACTTCACCATTAGCACCAAGACTAACTTCTCCAGCAATTTTTGTTTTTATATTATATGTAGCATAACCAACACTCATTAAAAGAAAAATAGAAAGTACTATTATAGTTACAATAAGCCTAAACTTATTATTCATATAACTCACTTCCTTTCTATTCTAATTCTACTCATTACAAATCTCCATGCTGTTTTATCATTTAAAAGTATAAAGAAACTTCTATATTCATCTCTATAATAGTTTATTGGCATTCTCACTTCACTATGAGCATCTAATAGTTCATTAAAATTAAGAACATCAATAACTTTATAACCAGATAAATCTGGTAATTTTTTTACATTTACTATAATACTATCATATGTATTTAAGATCTTCTTAAGTTCACTTTCATATCTATTAGCATTTTTCTTTCTATTTGATGTATAAACCAACAAAATTACACACACAACTACAGCTCCTATATATATATATCCTATAGTTTTCATCATTTCAACTCTATTACCATCAAGTGATTTACTTATTTCTTTTACATTATCACTAGGTAATGTTTCAACAGATGCATCAATAGTCATTTCAGTCAAAGGTAATTTTATTAATAATAATTTACTCTCAATCGGAGAAGATAATCCATTACCCTCAACATCACTATTAATAACCAAATATACTTTTAATACACCACTAGATCCATTTAAATTTAATGATTTCTTAAATGAACTTAATATATTATTATATTTATTATAATCTACATCTACATTATTATGAATTACATATTCACTTATGTTTTTTAAATTCATATTTTTTTCATCAGTTATTCTATAATCTTTTGACCAATAGTTTGCTTCATTATTATTTTTATTTGCTTCAAGAGTTGCTACAACATAATAACTATACTTAGCATTAACTTTATTATCAAATTGCATAACATAATTATATTCTACATTAATATAATCTATTAAACTTGTAATAAAAGTTTTATTATCTTCTTTAGTTAAATATTTTTTATCAAAAAAGTCATTATCTTTTAAGTATACTTTATAATCAACATCAGGACCAGACTCTTTATATTTCAGTGTTAATTTCTTTTCCTCAAAATAACCATTTTTATATAAATAAATATCCATAAGAGAAAATAAGACAATACCAAAAACAAACAATATTTGTAATAAAATATATTTTCTATTGTTCATAATCTATTTCCCCTCCTCTAAAATATTCATTTATCCATAATGTAGGGTAACCAATATATTGTATTCTATATTCAACTAATCCTAATACATCAGAAGCTGAAACTTCAAAATAATCTTCACTATTATTATTATCTCCTTTTGTTTTAAAACTTATTACACCATTTCTATTAATAATATTACTAATTCTATGTGTTATTACTATATCACCTTTTCTAAAAGCAATAACTTCTCCAATCTTAAGATTATTTACATTTTCAATCTTTTCATAAATAATTGCATCTCCTTTATCATAAGTTGGATGCATTGAATTAGAACCAATTGCTATCATTTTATATTTTAAAACTCCAGATACAAGTATAATAATTACTATTAATACAGCAAGTATTGGTACATAAACAACCCTATTAGATACTTTTCTTGAATACTTTTTAGATTTTTCTGCATAAGCAATTGTCTTACTTGAAAAATAATAAATAAAATATGGCAAGAATATATTAAATACAGAATATAAATAATTACCTAAACTAGGTATTATTGGAAATATGAATTCATATAAAACAATTATACTTTTAAAAATTATAGATGGTATTGGACCAATACTATATGTTAAATATGAGCACAATATTTCCCTAGAAATAACTGGTAAAACTGTAACACTAATAAAGATAAAAATTAATTCTTTATCAGACAAAATAATCCCATTTATTTCTGTTATAATATTTAATACACACATAATAATAGTAAACAATATCATAGGTAGTTTACTATTTATAGATTTATTAATTATTATATATCTTATTATTTCTTCACACACTATGACTACAAAATTAAATAAAACTATTCTTGTAATATAGTTTGTACTAAATGTAGCAACAGATTTATTAAATCCTAAAAACAATCCAGCTGAATAAGAAATAACAAAAAATGAAAGCAAACAAGCTATTACAATTCTAATTACACTATTTCTAATATATGAATTATCTTTTCTATATCCAAAAAATAAGTAACAGAAAATTGCAACAGCAGTTATTATGCCATTCAAAATATAAATATTTTTATAAAAAATATTAAATACTATAACAAAAATAAATAGCAGTATCTCCACTAAGTACAATCTTGTGTTTTTCATACTTGACCCCAAGTTGATATATAAGAATTACCCCGAAGGATAATTCTTATATAGTTATTATTCTTTATTATAAGTTTGCATCTACATAATCAAATTGAACATTTAAGTTAACTGTTTGATCTTCAGATGGTAAATCTGTTGCATCTGCAGGTAATTCATATTTAACTGTAACTACAACTGTAGCAGTAGCAGTACCACCACCAGCAATCACTTTACCAGTGATATTATCAGTAGTTTGAGTATAATCAGTTCCAGCATAAGTTACTTTATGACTAATATACTTAGCTTGGTCTTCTGTTAAACCAGTCATAGTAATTTTCTTAAGTTCTGCATCAATAGTTCCATAGTTTTGAACATTAACTGTAAAAGAATAAGTTGAACCTGGTTTTGGTAATGTTACAGAATATGAAATTTCTCTATCTCCTACACTTTTAGTAGTTGCTTTAATTTCACTTGTTTCATTAAATGAAGTCTTATTAAAACGAACATCCCATGTAGCCTTATTAAATGTAGCTGTACCATTAATATTTAAATTTTCAGAATAAGTTGCAAAACCAACAGACATAATTAATATAGCTATTGCTAATACTACTATTACAGTATTTTGAAGTCCTCTTTCTTGTCTCATAATATCCCTCCTATTTTATATATTTAATATTAACATAATATTTTTTTTTATACAATAAATATATTGTATATTTACATAAAAAAAAACTAGCATTTGCTAGATTCTATCGAGACATTCCTGATTCATAATCATATTTAGACTCAATTAGTTTATTAATATATATATTAATTAAATCTTTCGTATCTAAAGTTGAAGTATCAATTCCCTTAATTCTAAGTGATTTTGACACAATATCTAGTATTGTTTTATTATCAATGCGTGCCATTTTATTTCTATAATTTATAGATGTATCACCATTTCTATATCTTGAAAATGCACTTGTTTTACCAGTATACAAAAATTGATTCAAAGCAAATTCTAATTGTTCTTTACCACGTGATTCGAGAGTAACATTTGAAATTTCATCCAGCATAAATACAAGTTCATCACTAAATAAAATATCACAAAATTGACTAGCAACACCATCTATACTTATGCTTATCGCATTAGGATCCATAAATAACTTAAGCCTATCATTTATCATGTTAAATATATCTTCACCACTAACGAACTTTCTTAAATTTTCTCTATATTTAGTATTACCAGTTCCTCTAATAAAAAATCCATAATCACCATCGTTAATAGCATTAACAATTGCAGATTTTATCTGTTTAATACCATATTTTTTATAAGTTTCTCTTAGTGTGTCTAAAAATAAAGAATATTTTTGTTCTTCACTTAATGGGCCATTTAGTATTCCTTCATTAGTATTAACTCTACTATGACCATTGTAAGCAAGTTCAAAAGTATCTAATACACTCATATCATAACACGAACTCTTAATATATTTTCTAAATTCTTCAGCACTAGTTTCATTAATATTATTAATCTTGCAATAATCCATATAGGAACAAATAAGTTTGGAAATATCCCTATTATAACTATTTCCATGTTCACACATTATACCTATTCCCTTACGTGAAGGAACAAAAGGATTAACCCTATTAAGACCACCTTTTATTTTAGAATTACTAGTAATAAAATCAATTATTTTATTTGCATTATCAAAGTCATCAGCTCTAAGCCTAATTATTACGTTATCAACTCTCATTTGACTAGAAACTATTGACTCGTGTTCTATTCCTTCTTTATCTAGAAAATCAAATATTTGATTAACTCCTTCATATAAATGTTCATAATCAAGTGGTATATATAATTTTATATATTCACCAGTATCATGTTTTATTGGATTTACAAATTGAAAAAAATAAGGAAATCTAACTTCATCTCTAAATGCCTTTAAATTTTTTCTTCCAATAAATCTTTGTCTCCAATTTTCAAAAAAATGTTCAACAGAAATACCTTGAGAGTACTTATCTACTTCAAGTTTTTTTAAATTATTAAACTTTAATTCATTGTAGATGATATCAGAATTCATACTTAATTCAGGATTACTTTTAACAATAGTATGAATATGTTTTAAGAATGTATCCATTCCTTTGGCAGTTGACATATCATAATAGAAACTAGTATTTGGTAAATTATCACTCATTATTATCTCCTAATATATTTATTGTTGTTTTCTCAAGAGACTCTTCTAAATCAATTGGTTCAATAACTTTAGTATTATCATTATCTTCAATAATATCTAATTTTATACCAGTTTCTTTATCATCAACTTCATCATTGATATAGATATATGTATCATTATACTTTACCTGTTTCACTGCCATATATATCATCTCCAATATAATTATAACATGAAGTTTATAAAAAACATATAATATTTTAGGTGATATTATGTTAATAAAATATACAAATAAAGAACTAGATTTATGTGCAAGACTTATGCGAGCAGAAGCACTATCAGATGGTGAGCTTGCAATGCTAATGGTTGGAAATGTGATTGTTAATAGAGCAATTGCAAACTGTTTAGACTTTAAGAAAGTAAGATCAATTACTGATGTAATTTACCAAAGTCCAGGAGGTTTTGTAGGTACCAATAGTAAACTATTTAATAGTGGTAGTTCAACATCAAAAGAAAAAGAACTTGCTAAAAGAGTTTTAAAAGGAGAATACTATTACCCTGCTACAAATGCTCTTTGGTTTTATGCACCATCTAAAAACGAGGAATGTAAAGGTACATGGTTTAATCAACTAAATACAGGAAGATATAAAACTCATTGTTTCTATGCACCAAAAAGTGGAGTATGTGAAGAATTGTATTAATTAAAAATATTTGATATAATTTACTTCGAAAGAGGAGTAATATGCAAATTATAAATATAATAATTACATTAATTGGTACTACATATGAATCATTTAAAGAAATATATGATATTCTAGGTGTAATACTAAGCGCAATAGTTATACATAAAGCATTTTATTTAGTAATTGGAATGTTTTTTACAAGGAAATTTAAAAAAGCAAAAAAATATCATAAATATGGAATATGTATAGCTGCAAGAAATGAAGAAAAAGTCATAGGTAATTTACTAGATAGTATTAATAAACAAGAATATCCAAAAGATTTATATACAATATTTGTGGTTGCAGATAATTGTACTGATAATACAGCTAAATTAGCTGCTTCAAAAGGCGCTATAGTTTATGAAAGACATGATGAAACACATAAAACTAAAGGTTTTGCTCTACAATTTTTATTTAAAAATATTGAAAAAGATTATAAAACAGATTCATTTGAAGGTTTTTTCATATTTGATGCAGATAATTTATTAAAAAAAGATTATATTTCAAAAATGAATGACGCTTTTGATGAAGGGTGTAAAATAATAACATCATATAGAAATACTAAAAATTTTGATGAAAATTGGATAGCATCAACATATGCATTACATTGGATAAGATCTATTAGAACAAATCATAGAGCAAGAAGTGTATTAAGACTAGCAACAAACATTCAAGGTACAGGTTTTTTGTTTTCAAATGAAATAGTTAAAAATGGATGGAAATATACATCACTTACTGAAGATAGAGCATTAACAGCTGATGCAGTAGCTCAAGGCTATCAAATAACTTATCAAGATGAAGCAGAATTCTTCGATGAACAACCCGTTAGTTTAAAAGTTGCATTGAGACAGAGACTTCGTTGGTCAAAAGGACATTTACAAGCATTTGTTGAATCAGGACCATATTTATTTATCAACATATTTTTTGGAAAGAAATTTATAAAAACAAATTGGAACAAAGAAAATAATACAAAAAAGGCCAAAAAATCATTCAAACAAATACTTCTAAATATTGTAGAATCAATAAGACATAGATTTGCATCATTTGATACACTTGTACAACTAACACCAATATCATTTATTAATTTAGTTAGATGGGCAGTTGTATGTGTGGTTATTTATTCTTGCTACTCATATATAAATGGAATAGAAAACATAAGTTTATTTAGTGGTGGATCATTCTTAACAAAATTCTTAAGAAAAGTATTTGTTATTGATATAAATATTCCATCTGGATATAAAGCACTATTTGTAAGTGGTATACTTGCTATATGGTTTAGAATTCTATATAGAATTGGCGCTTATTTTTCAAATATGTTAATGGCAGTTTACTTACTTATTGTAGAAGAAGCTAGAATAAAGAAAATGAGTTTAAAAAATAAATTATTATTCATTTTTACATGGCCTACATTCGATATAATTGGTAGATATACTACATATGCAGCATTATTTATGGATGTAACATGGAAGCCAATACCTCATGAAAGCAAAATAACAATTGATGATATTAGTGGAGGTAAATAATGAAAGAAGCTATAAGACAATTCTATAATGAAGGCTTTGCAACATTATTCTATAAAAAACCAGTTTCTTATTTAGATAAAAAAATAAAAAATAAAAAAGTTGTTAAATTTATTTCAATTTTAATAAAAATAATATATACAATACTAATACTTGCTTTAGCAGTATATATTTTATATAAAAAGTTACCAAAATAAAAGATTCATTATGAATCTTTTTTTAAAAGTCTCTTGTATATTGACTAGTATAATTAAATAATCCAACATCTGGTACTTCATATACTACAAAACTATCATCTTGAATTTTTAATACAATACTCGAATATCTATTCATACTCATTTTAACAGCACTATTCGCACCATTAAATTTCCATTTCCAAGATAAAGTATATCCAAAACTAACATTTATTAATTCATCACTTATTATTAGTGAAGGCTCTTCTAAATTATCAACGATGTTAGTAATTTTATAATTTTGAAATTTTCCTATAGAAGTTAGACCAGTACTAATCTTTTTAAACGATTTAGAATAATAATATTTAACATTGCTTTCATCAAAACTCTCATCAAAGTATTTCATATAATTAGACACATCATCTTTTTTAGAGTATCCACTATACATGTTATTCCACATATTCTTTATAAAAGAGTACGCCTTATCCTTTAATTCATCATTATTAAGTTCTACATTAAACTTTATAATATCATTTGAATTTGATGGAATAACATCTGTTTCCTTTGTTGATAGCTTGTTTACTAATTTAAATGTCTTTTTGAAAGCACCTATTGCTGGTATTAGATAAATATCATCATCATTACTAGTTCTAACTAACAATTCTTTTCTTACTTCATAATTGTCTATAAATACATTAGTATTTTTAGGTACACTAAACATATAATCAGTAATATATATATCACTTTCATCAATTCTATAATCATTGATAGTTCTTTCAATTAAATTAATACTAATTTTTAAAGTATTATCTTTATTATCATTTAATACTATGTTAAATAATGTTGGTTCTTCTTCAATAATACTAGTTATTTTCATTTTATCTATAATACCATAATAATATTTAGTCTTTATATATTCTTCGAAATCTTTACTATTCACATAACTATTATCAGGTAAATAAATATATTTTATTGCCTTTTTATAATCCTTATTTATTAAAGATTCAACATAACCCTCAACCATACTTCTAGGATTATAATATTCAATACTATTTTTATTTAAACTACTAAAGAAAAAATAATATATAAAGAAACATATTATACAAAAAAGTAAAACAGCCACAATTATTAACAATTTATTACCCTTATTATTCATATTATTATCTCCTAGTATAATTATTATATAATAATTAATAAAAAAATAAAAGTTCAGCTAATCTGAACTTATCATTTTGAAATAATTATATTTTAAAGTTAAATCATTTTTCTTAGTAATATAACTAATATATTCATTCTTCTCTTCTAGTTTACTTAAACTAATCTTTTTATTATTAGTAACTTCACCATTCTCAACATAAACATTTCCATTATACCATGAATAATCACTAAAGAATACAACTCCATCATATTTATTATCTAATGCATCTTCAGCAATATAATTATTAGTATTATAAGAAATACCATATAAATTAAGAATTGTTGGTAGTATATTTAATTGTGATGTAACTTTGGAAATCTTATTCTTTTTAACACCCTTACCCCATATAAACCAAGGAGTATTATTAATTAGATTATTAGATGTTTCTTTATACTTGGTAAGAATACTTTGATCTTCTAACGTATATAAATAATGATCTGTAAATATAGTAATAATTGTATTATCAAGTAAATTCTTTTCTTCCAATTTTTGAAGTAATAATTCTACCATATAATCTGTTTCACGAGCTTGACGTCTAGCACATTCTTCTTCTGTCATTTGGACAAATTCTACTTCTTCTCCACTTTCCACTTTTTCACTATTATCTATATCATATAATAATTTACATACACTTTTAGGATTAGCATTATTAAATGGTAAGTGGCCAGAATAAGCTATTATATAATCGACAAAATTACCTTCTGTAGGAAACATTAATTCATTAAACTTTTCATTTAGTATTAATTCTCTATCCAAATAATGACCATAATTACTGTATTTATCCATTTCAGATAAACCATAGTAATTATCATAACCCCAATTTAAATAATTAACAGTTCTAGAATAGTATTCTCCATCATTCATATGAAATGCATTAACACTATATCCATTTTCCTTAAATAAATTAGCTAAAGAATTTGGAAAACTATTCTTATTAAATGAATAAGCATTTCTTGTATAAGAAAGTGGAGTAATAAAACCAGTATTAACTGCAAATTCAGAGTTAAAAGTACTACCACCACCATTGTAATATGAATAGTGATTATTAAAATTAATACCCTCATTCATCATTTTATACATAGTTGGAGTATCATCTTTATTAACTAGCCATTTATCAGTTCCTTCAAGTTGAATAATGATTAAATTTTTACCTTTTAAATTACCAGTATATTTATTTTTATGAGTTTTTCCATTATCATAAGCAGAATTTAAAAATTCAATATCTTCTTCACTAATTTGTTCTTCAGTCTTTAAAAAAGTTATATAAAAATTTCTAACAGAATACTCAAAAAATCCACTTACTTTTATACTCTTATTTGCATCATTAAATGAATTATATATATTTCTTGGATTTCTCCAACTAGACCAAGTTAAATTAGTATTTGCTTTACCAAGTGTTAATGGTGCAAGGAGATGAAGAGTAATAAATATTACAAAAATAACTAAAGCTAATTCATGGTTACTCTTATCATTATCAGGAAACTTTTTAAATCCATTTGTTATAAATACAAATATAACACAAAAAGCCACATACACTAAAGGATTACAATTCTTAAGAGTATCTATTATATATGGAGCACCTTCACTGGCAGACTCCATTAAACTAAAATCAAAGAATGTCTTAGTCATAGAATAATACACATTATTTACAAGAAATAAAGCTAAAAATAATATACAAAAAAATAAATATATTGCTCTTCCAACTTTTTTTCTAAAGCATAATGGAAAAGCCACAAATAATATAAGCCACGTAATAGTAAATATAATCGGTGATAAAAAGTTATAACTAACATAACTAATATCACTACCGAATATATATATAAATACATCCATAAGAACAAAAGGAATAATCATCCAAAGCATATATTGCTTATAGTTTTCTTTTATATAATTTTTAATATTTATAAATAAACCTTTTATTTTTTTTGAATGTATAAAATCTCTAATTTTATACAATACACCCATAAAATCACCATATAGTAATTATACTATATATTAAAAATTTTTCAATTAAAAAGTCTTATTTTTCTATAAGACTACTTTCTCCAGTTTTATAATTTATTTCTATACCTGGCTGTACATTGTATATAAATACATGAAATTTAATACCTTTTCCATTATCTTCTATTGATAAGGCTTCAAGCTCAATTCCCTTAGCAATTAAATTATTCCCATCAAATATTGGAGTTGCTCTATATAAAACATGATTATTAGTTTTTCTAATATAATTTCCAACTTTTAATTCATAAATAGTCATTACATCTGCATTCATATGTCTCGTACACGTTATTAAATTTTTAGGATTTGCATTTTCAGCAGTTAACTGGAAAGCTATTAAATGACATCTATTATATAAATATAACCCATCAGTAATAATATCATATTTTTTTATTTGCCAACCACTAGGCTTAATATTACCAATACTTTCTCTTTTAGATGTTGGCATTAAATCAACACCAATATTAGCATAAGCTTCACCACATCTACCAAGACTATCAAGTTCACTATATACTTCAAAAGAATTAGTAGTTTTTGCTAATTCATCGAAATTAGGTTCATTATTATTTAAGATAATAACATCTTTACCATCATAATCAGGAATATTATCATTGTTTACTAATTCTTCTTTTCTTTCATTAAATGCAAATGTATTTTTTAAAGAATCATTATATTCAAAATACAAACATACTACTAACAATATTAAAAAAATCCATATTTTATTTTTACCATATCTTCTCATAATATTATTTTATCATATATTCTATGGTAGAATCAATTTTTGACCAATTTGAAGTGTAGTATTTTTAAGATTATTAAGTTTAACTAAATCATTAATAGTTGTACCATACTCTTTTGCTATCTTCCAAAGGCTATCACCTTTTTT
>CAMKNB010000021.1 GCA_946414095.1 uncultured Mycoplasmatota bacterium | reverse complement strand
TCATAGAATTTATTATACTGGTTGGGGGCTTGGTGGAAGTAATCCAACTATTGGAACTATTTTTCATTTTTCTGTCATTCCAGACCTAGCATTTAAAGCTGCAGGTATGATATCAGATGGAGAAGAAAGAAGTCGCGGTGTTAATACTAGTATAAATGTGACTTATAGTGGAGGTAGTTTTACAGTAACACCTAAAAATTTCTTTACCAACATGGATGGGTATGTATTTTATAATAGAGTAGAATCTGAAATAGTAGATAAAGCAACTTATTTAGGTACGCCATATTATATAACTATAGATGGTATAATGGTTAAATCTAAACTGACAAGATCAATTTATTTTGGCAATGGAAACCATTTGAATGATATGGTGTTTAGTTATGTTAATACTGAAAATTTGTATGATTAATGAAAGCGTGATACAATAACCATGCTTTTTTATTGAAAAAATATAAAAATTAATAGCGTAGATAAATATTTAATTATATATATTTAATGGTGAAACAATAAGTTTAAATAATGATTATCATATTTTGTATGAGAAAATAGCCATTCTTTGGACTTTTTTTTATTATGGAAATAATGTATACTTAAATTGGTGGATTTTTATGAAAGAATTTGTAAGAGTATTAAAATTTGTATTTTTTTCTATTAGTGCTGGATTAATAGAAATGGGGAGTTTTGCATTATTAACTGAAAACACAAATTTAGAGTATTGGCCAAGGTATTTAATAGCATTAACTTTATCTGTTGTATGGAATTTTACTTTAAATAGGAAATTTACTTTTCAATCAAGTAATAATGTTCCAAAAGCTATGTTTAAAGTATTCATATATTATTTAATATTTACACCTCTTAGTACAATGCTTGGAAATTATTTAACTAGTATTGGATGGAATGATTATTTAGTTACTGGAATAAATATGGCTTTAAATTTAATTACTGAATTTTTATATCAAAGATATTATGTTTTTAAAGATAGTATTGATACAAAGGTTGTTAAAATATAGGGAGGTTTTTATGTATTATAAGAAATATGAAGGTAAGAGAATATATTTATCACCAATGAATATAGATGACTATAAAATATATACAAGATGGCTTAATGATGAAACACTTTCAAGAGGACTTGGAAATATGAAATTTCTTTTTGGTGAAGAAAATGAGAAGGAATGGATTGAAAGGGAATCTAAGGGAAATAATTATAATTTTAGTATAATCGATAAAAATACAGATACTATGATTGGAAGTTATGGACTTGAGGTAAAAGATAATGTTTCTAGAAGATTTCATGTTGGAGGTTTTATAGGTGAAAAAGAAGATAGAGGAAAAGGTTATGGAACTGAGGCTCTTGAATTAGTTACTAAATTTGCTTTTGAAATCTTAAATGCTAATACATTATATTCTGGAATATTTTCATTTAATGAACCATCTTTGATGGCAGCTAAAAAAGCTGGATATAAAATAGCTGGTAAATTTAGAGAAGCATATTTTTATAATGGTGTATATTATGATGAGTATTTGGTAGAGATAACTAAAAAAGATTATTTGAAACATAAAAAATATAAAGAAATAGTTAGAGTATAAAAGTTCAATGTTTGAACTTTTTTTAATGTGTTAAATTGCAAAAAATATGTTTTAAAATAATTACAATGATGATATAATTTTAACATAGGAGAGTGGGTCTAATGGCAGCAAAGGTATTTAAAACAATTGAGGAACAACTTGATATTTTAAAAAGTAAAGGACTTATTATTGAAGACTATGATAATGCTAAAGAAGTATTACTAAGAGAAAACTATTTCTTTTTAAATGGTTATAGATCTCCTTTTTTAGTAAGCGGTTCTAAGAGATTTATTGATGGTGCTACATTTGAAGAACTGCATTCATTATTTACTTTTGATAGATATTTTAGAAACATTATTTTTAAGAACTTACTTATTGTTGAAAATAATTATAAATCTATATTTAGTTATGTTTTAAGTAAAAAGTATGGATATAAAGAAAAAGATTATTTAAATGTTGATAATTTTGATAGAAGTAAAGAAAAAAGTAGACAAATTAATGACTTAATTAGAAAGTTAAAAAGACAAATTAGAATTAATGGATATCAACATGCTGCGACTAGCCATTATATTAATAATTATGGGTATATTCCTCTTTGGGTAGGAGTTAAAGTATTAAGTTTTGGATTAATGGGAGAATTATTTACAATATTAAAGCAAGAAGACAAAGAAGAAATTGCTAGTTATTATACAAACATAGATGCTGATTCACTTGGGGATTATTTAACAATATTATCTAATTATAGAAATCTATGTGCACATGAAGATATTTTATATAATCATGAAACTCAAAAAGCTATTAATGATACAAGATTTCATGCTGAATTAGATATTCCTAAAGTAGATGATGAATATATTTATGGTAAACATGATATTTTTGCATTAATAATTATATTAAAGCATATGTTAACATTTACTGATTTTAAAATGATGATGAATGAAATAGATTATGAAATTGAATGGTTATCTTCTAAATTGAAATCAATTGATGTACAAAAAGTATTATATAGAATGGGATTTCCAGATAACTATAAACAAATATCTTATTTAGAATAGGAGGATTTATGAAAAAAGCATTAATATATTTTATTACAATTATGCTTGGTATCAGTGTTGGTGCTTTTGGAATGTATTATTTTCTTAATAATTATAATTTGCAAACTAATGAAACAACTACTAAGATTCAAAAAGAAGTGACTGTAAATGAAAATGGTATATCTGATGGAATAGAAAATATTTATGATTCCGTTGTTGTTGTGGAAAATTATCAAAAGAGTAGACTAGCTGGTGTTGGATCAGGATTTATTTATGATGAAAATGGTTATATTATGACAAATCATCATGTAATAGATAAAGCTAGTGAAATTAAAGTAATATTAATGAGTGGTGATACTCTTAATGCTAGTGTTATAGGTAGTGATGAATATGCTGATATTGCTATATTAAAAATAGATAAAAAATATGTTAAAAGTGTCGCTAAAATTGGTGATAGTGAAAAATCTAAAGTAGGAGATACAGTATTTACAATTGGTTCTCCTATGAGTTCTGATTATGCAGGAACTGTTACTAGAGGAATATTAAGTGGTAAAGATAGGATGGTTGAAGTATCTATTAATTCTTCTACAAATGATTGGGTAATGAATGTTATGCAAACAGATGCGGCAATTAATCCTGGAAATAGTGGTGGTCCTCTTTGTAATGTTAGCGGTGAAGTAATTGGAATTAATTCAATGAAAATAGTTCAATCTGAAATAGAAGGTATAGGATTTGCTATTCCTATTGAAGAGGCAATGAAATATGCTAAGCAAATCGTGAGTGGTGAAAAGGTTAAAAAGCCTTTAATTGGTATTAGTATGGGTGATATAGCAACTTCATCTTATATGCTTAGAAGGGAAGGCATAACAATTGATTCAAATATAACTTCTGGAGTAGTCGTATTTTCGGTTTCAAGTAATGGTCCAGCAAGCAAAGCTGGTGTCCTTAAAGGAGATGTAATAATTAAAATAGGAGAGTATAGTGTTAGTAATTCTGCTAGATTAAAATATTACGTATCTAAGTATAAACCAGGTGAAACAATTAATATAGTATTGATTAGGGGTAGTGAACAAAAGACTCTAAAAATAACATTAGGTGAAAGTGAATAAAATCATAAGTAATTATGATTTTTTATGTGTAAAGTAAATATAAAAATTATTGTAAAATTAATTATTTTAGATTACACTTAAATTAAGGATATAGGTGGCGCGTATGGAAGACAATGTAGCTATTAGAGAGAGTGATTTAAGTGTTACTATTTCTAATATGCAATCTTGTTACGATTTAATTTCTAAAAGCTTAAATAACGCAAGTAGTGTAATTGCAACTATTTGTGCAGGTGTAGATGGTGAAATTAGCACTGAAATCAAAAGTAAATATTCTTCTTTTGAAAATGAATATGATATGATTTTAAATAATTTAGAATCATATATTGATGATATGAAAAAAGTGTTATCATCATTTAACAGTGAAGAGTCAAATATATCAGTAAATGAAATAGAAACAAATGAAGGAGGTGAACTAATACATGTCAACAGTTAAATTAAATATTCAATTATTTACAGAAGATGCACCTACAACTCAATGGTCATCTGGTATTACAAAGTCTGCTGTAGAAAGTGCATTAGAAACATTTAATAAAACTATTGAAGATGCAATTGCAGCAATTGAAAATTATGAAGCTATAGATACAGCATTTAAAGCAGGATGGAGTGGTAAAGACTGTGAAGTTTATCTTGAAAAATTCCATGAACATGCAAAAGATGTAATTGCTAAAATAAATGAATATAAAGCTGCAGTTGGAAAGGAAGCTAATAATATTATTTCTCAATGGGAAACTTTCCAAAGCGGATTAATTAGTTAATAATAAAAGAAAGGAGTGAAGATATATGGATACAATGGCTATTAAATATGAAGAAATTGACAATATGACAGCTGCTATTGAAACATATGAACTTAAAGTAGAAGAATATTTAAATAAAATTAAAGAATACAATATAGCATATGAAAATGGTATATACGGAGAAGGTCAAATTTCTACAATAGATGGATATCTTGATGAAACTGCAAATCAAATAAATGCAATTGTAAGACATTTTGATGAATTTAAAGATAAATTATCACAAGTTAAAGATGCTTATGAAGAAAAGCAAAAATCTATTAGTGTTTCTGCTGTAGAAGCAGCACCAGAAGATGAGGGTGATTTAGTAACTGTTAATAAAATGGAATAATAGGTGATTTTTATGAATGACAATGAAACATACTATTCAAATCGAATTTCATCCTTAAAAAATGATAGAAAAAGATATGTTGATTTAAAAAACTTATTGCAAGGTAGTTTAATACCAGCTTTGAGTAAATCTACAAGTAGTTTAAATATTGCTATTGATAGTATGCCAAGTAGTTTTACTATTAATGATAATGGAATAGATAAGGATTCTCTTAAAGATGAGAAAGATAATATTGAGTCTATTATATCTAAATTAAATGGAACTGTTATATCTGAAATTAATACTAAAATTGGTTCTATTGATAATTCTATCGAATATTTTAATTATTTATTAAGAAAAGAAAAGGAGAAGAAAAGTGAGTAAAGTAACAATAGATACGGATAAATATAATGAATTAGTTGGTACTTTTAGTAATTGCGTTCAATCTTATAACGATAATGTTAATACTTTTTTTGATAATATAATTAATAATAAAGGATGGAAAGGTGATGCTGCAACAAAATATATTGATAAAACAACAGTTGATAAGGAAAAGTATATTATTTATGGTGAGTCTTTAGTTAAATTTGTTGATACATTGTATGCTCTTGGAGCAAATATAGATTCTTCTGCATCAACTGAGGTGAATTAAATGACTAAAATTGTATATGATTCTCAAAAATTAGTTAAAGGTGTTATTGGTAATGTTAATAGCACTATTACTAATTTAAATGAAGCTAAAAGAATAGTTGGATCATTAGATATTCCAAGTTTGAACAGTGAAGGTTATATTAGAGGTTTATCATCAACTATTGATGATATTGTTGCTTCTTGTAATTTATGTATTAATGATATCCAAGACAGTAGTAAAAGATTTAATGATACTATTGATAATAATTGTACTGAAATTAGCAAGGTAGAAACTCATAGTATAACTGCTAAAGATTTTTATGTTATTAATAAATAAGAATGATAATTCATTCTTTTTTTATGCACTTAAAAAGACCTTTTTAAGGTCTTTTACATTAATATTAGTCTAAAACCATTTCTAATATCAGTTTCTTTTATTATTTTATTTGGTAGGTATTTATAACCTGTTTCTCTGTTATATAGAGAATAATTATTAAAATTAATTTTAGAAACTCTTTTTAACTCTGTTAGACTTTTACATATTAGTTCAATTACATTTGCAATATTTTTATTTAATGGTAAATAAATATCATATGATTCATCTAGTTGAGGAATATATATTTCAGTTAAAACTTTATTTTTCATCATCAAACTCCTTATCAACTACATACCTTATTATAGTATGTGAACTGTTTTTAACAATGTAACCAATTTGATTGAACATAATTTTTCTTTCTTCAAGTGATAAGTTAGGCATTTTTATAGATAATTGATTTGCACCATTTTCTCCTAACCAAATACCTGTTGATTTATCTACATTTTTAACATACCATGGTTCTAGTTCTAAACTTTTATATGAATTGTAATCATCAACAATAATAAATCTATTCTTTTTATATTCTTTAATCTTTTCAAATACAAAATTAAATGTTCTTTGAGTTTTTTCTGGTACATTATTTTTAAATGCACCAAGACCAATTATAATGAATATATTATTATAATCATTCTTTTGATCATCAAGTGTTTCTATTCTTATTTGTTTAATAATTGTATCAAAATCCTCATTGTATATTTTTATTCCTTGGTAGTTATTATATAGTTTTAATACATCTATAATTCTTATCTTTGTATTAGGAATTTGTTTTAGTAGTTCAATTAATGCATAAACAAAATGCATATTATTTTTTAAATCACTTGTGATTACTGGTGTATAATTAACTGAAAAGTCATATGTACAAATAGATAATTTATTTTTTGAAATTCCAATTGGAATGTTTGTTAAATCATATTTTTCATTTATGAATTGATCTACTAATAGGAAGTCTGGCATACTTGGTATTCTAGGTGCCTTTTTTAATTTAGCTTTCTTTAAATCTTGAGCAATGATATTAATTGTATTGTTTATTTCATCAGGCTTTGAAATATATGCTGTTTGAAATTCTAAAGTTTTTTCTAATTTTGCAATACCTCTTCCAAAGTAATTAGCAGGTATTAAGTTTCTAGGAGATTCAAGAACATATCTATAGTCAGAGTTTTCATTTAATTTTAGTGATAATTTATTTGGAAATAATTGTAGTGCTTTGATTCTTATTCCAGTTGCTAATGAGTTAGTTATTACAAAATTAATACCAAACTTACTACCTTCTTTGAATAGATTTATAAATTTATCAGATAAGTTATTTAAATTATCTACCATATTTTCATATTGATGTATAAAGCAAATTATGTTTGGAACTTTTTTTCCACTGTTTTTAATGTAATTTGTGTATGATCCAGAGTAATTAGCAAATAGTGATTTTCTCCTATTTATTTCTTTACTTAGGTAAGTATATAAACTATTAATTCTTTCTTTATCATCAATATAAACGATATCTCCAATTTGTGGAAAATCTTTGAATTTATTTAGTGTTTCTGCTCCAAAATCTAGTATATATATATTTACTTCATCCGTTGTATGATTTGAACAAATAGATGTAATCATTGTTGTGAGTAAATTTTCTTTTCCTGATCCGGGAATACCATATATTAAGGTATTTCCTGTATTTGTAATATCAATGTGATAAAGTCCCTGTCTTTGTGATTCTGGGTCATCTAACTCTCCAATTACTGCATCAATAATATAGGGCTTTGACTTAAAACTATATTTTTTAATTATATTTGATAAATATATTTCTTCAGGAATACTATCTAACCAAAGTTTATTTTTCTTTAAGTTATTTTTAATAGATAAATCATAAAGATATTTTACTATGTTAGTAATTTGGTCTCCTTTACTTTCTCTGTTTATATCTTTTTGATTTATATTATTAGCTGATTTGATCACGTTTCCAGTGTGATCAATAAATGATATTGAATCATCTACTTTTTTTACTACTTTTTCAGTAGGATAGTATTGTGCACCAGTCCAAGCTGATTGTCCAAGTTCAAAAAGTTCATCATAACCAACTTGTAAATAGAATCTACCTGTTTCTTTTATTGAAGCTGCTTCTGGACGTTTTAACATTTCCATACTGTCTTGTCTTGTTTGAACTTTTAAACAAACTCTGAATCTTGAGTTTGACCAAATTTGATCATTAACGACTCCACTAGGTTTTTGAGTTGCAAGTATTAAGTGAACACCAAGTGAACGTCCTATACGAGCTGTAGAAATTAATTCATCCATGAATTCTGGTTGTTGACTTTTAAGTTCTGCAAATTCATCTGAGATAATAAATAAGTGTGGTATTGGTTCATCTAATAATCCATCTCGATAATATTTTTGATATTTATAAATATCTATGGTGCTTTCTCCTAATTTATCTCTAGCATCGTTGAATTTTTTTTGTCTTCTTTTTAATTCACTATTTATTGATACTAATGTTCTATTCATTTCACTAACATCTAAGTTTGTGATTGTACCGGATAAGTGTGGAATTCTAATACCTGTTTCTTTATTTTCGAAAGCGCCAGCTAGTCCTCCTCCTTTATAGTCAATTAAAACAAATTGTACTTCATCTGGATGATAATTAATTGCCATAGATAGTATGTATGTAATAATGAATTCAGATTTACCTGAACCAGTAGAACCTGCTATAAGTCCGTGTGGACCATGTGCTTTTTCATGTAAGTCTAACTTAAATAATTCACCGGTTTGTGTAACACCAATTGGACAGGCAAGTGTTGCAATTGGATTACTATTTGACCATTTGTTTAATATATTTAATTGTTCAATATTACCAACATTATACATTTCTAAAAATGATATAGATGATGGAAAATTATATATTTCATCAATTGTTTGAATTGGAATACTAGATAGTTGTTTTGCAACTTTAAACATATCTATTCCATCAAATATTTCTGTCATGAAATTAGTTTGCTTACTGATTTCATTTTCTTTTTCAAATAGGCAACTTTCTTTATCTGTAACATATGCATATTTATTACATTCATTAGGTACGTTTTTTAATGAATTATCTATTATTAATAAAGAGAATCCAACGTTTTTATTAAAATTAACTAATTTATTTAAAAAATCTAAATCTTTATATTTTTTATAATTATCAGTAATTATTAAATAATATGGAGCAAAGTTTTTATAATAATCAGTTGTTTCAATTTCTTCATTTATATCATTAGTTGCATTTTTTATATCTTCTTTTCTGTTATTATATATTTCATCTAAATTTTTAAGAACAATTTTTGCTTCATCTTCATTTGTAGCAAAATATCTATTAATTTTATCATCTGAATATGTATGTGGTAATAACTTTATATAATCCCATTTTTGAGCATTTTTTTCATTTGTTAAGAAAACTATTTTTAAATCTTTTGGATTATGTAAGTATAATATTTGTGTAATTAATCCATTAATATATTCTTCAGCTTTATCTGAATTACATGTTACTGAAGAAATAAAATTATTACATAATGACATTGTGATTGGAACATTAACTAAGCTTTCTGACATTGTTTGAATTTTTCTTGCTTCATCAAGAAGGTAATCTTCATCAATTGTAAATTTATCTTCCGGAGCTATAACTTTTAATGAAGAAGGTATTGTACCAAGACCTATTCTAATTGTAAGAAAGTCTGAGTCTTTAATTTCTCTTTCAAATAATCTATTCTTATTATCATTTAAGTAGTTATAACATTCTATAGCAGAAGGATTATTATTGAATAGACTTTGTTTTTCTTTATTTAATATTTTATTTATTTCTGACTGTTTTTTTTCTAGATATTCATTATATTTTATTTCTCTTATTTTATCTCTTTCAGCTAATCTTCTTTTATTATAACTTGCTAATAGCTTAGGAAGTAAGAAACTAAATAATAGCATAGCTGAAGCTGTGACAATTGAGATTATTAGATTTGTTTTATCTGTTTTACCTTCATTAAAATTTATAATTGCTCTATATGCAGTTATTATAGAAGTTACAATCATTGTCATTCCTGTTCCTAAACTAAATATTAAAGGGACATCTTCTTTACTTTCTTTTCTTGTAGGTGGATCTATCTTTACTTCTTCTTCATCGTAGCCCATAGCTAATCTAGGTTTCCTAAAAAAGAAGTCATCTTCGTTATATAAACTCTCATCATTATCTTTCATATTGTAATCAAGATAAGTTTGATTATCCACTTTGTCTTCATCTCTAACTGTTAATTCTTGATGAAAATTTATTGTTAATTTGTCATTTATAAATACCCTCATGAAATTATTCATCCATATTATTTTTAAATTATCAATAAATATTACATCTCCTATGTTTAGAAGAGTTTTTTGTTTAATAATCTTTCTATTAATATATAAGTTAGTTTGAGCATCTACTGAGTTTTGAATATAGTAATTATTATTTTCATTGAAAATTAAAACTTGATTTTGTATAGTTATTCCACTTTCATAACTTATACTATCAGTAACCTTACTTCCTATGGTAATTGTATTTAAGTTGTCTAATATTACATCTTTATATTCATTGGAATAGTTATCATAAGTATATAAAAATAGTTGCTTTTCTTGATTTTTAATTCGTATTCTATAATATTTATAATAGTCTAATTGTACATCATCAAATGTGTCATTTATCATAATATCTTCATTACTTTTTATATACCATTTTTCATCTTTTGAATAAATATTTAAGTATAATTCTGTATTAATAGAATCTGGTGTATATGCAAAAAGAAAACTTTCACTAACTTTTGTTGGAAGCTCAAATGTATTTAGTTTATCATTGTCTGCTAGATATAATTTCACTAATACCACACCCTATTATCTATATTGATTATTATATCATTTATTATTTTTATCTTCAATTGTTTCCAAATACTTTTCTATATATTTTTTTGTGACATTTTTTCCTCTAAAACAGTGAAAATAAAATTGCACACAGCCTATGCCATTATTAGGTTTGGTATACTCATATATCTTCATATTTCTTATGTCTATTGTATTATTATTAGAAATCAAATGAAAATTATCTATAACGTCATTAAATAATTCTTGTAATGAGTTGTAAGTCCTTATTCCAACTAACTTTTTAAAACTATTTTCTATCCAATAAAATTTATTATTATCTTCAAAGACTAAAACACTATGACAATAAAAGTTTCTACTAGGTACCATGAAAAAGTATGATTTGCATGGAATATTTTCTTCTTCTAAATATTTTCTATCTAGTTCAACAGTTTCCCAACATATTCCAACTCTTGATTTTTCTAATTCTTCACATGATTGAAAAGAAAAATTTTTAGCTAGGCCTTCACTAATATGATTATGTTTTATACCTTTTTTATCAAACCACCCATACTCAATATCTTTAGTTTTTTCATGTATTTTTATAGCTTTATCTAGCATAATAATCACCATAAATAGTATATCATTTATAAAAATAAACATAAAGTTATATTGAAAATAAAGAAATATTAAATTATAATATATTAAGATAATAGGTGATATTATGGAAAAAGATTATAGTAATGTTGAAAAAAATAAAGTATTAAAGGAGTTTAAAAGCTCTCTTAGTGGATTAAATAAAAATGAAGCTAAGAAAAGATTAAAAGAATATGGTTTAAATGAACTTCCAAAAGAAAAGAAAAAAACAAAAACTCAAATATTTTTCTCATCTCTTAATGATCCTATTATTTATGTGCTTTTAGTGGCATCTATTTTATCTTTTATTGTAGGTGAAATAGTTGATGGATTTGCTATTATATTTATTATTTTAGTTGATGCAATTGTTTCAACTATACAAGAATATAGAGCTGAGCAAAATTCAGAAGCATTAAAAAACTTAATTAAAACTAAAGTTAAAGTTGTAAGGGAAAATAGGCATTTTGAAATAGATTCATGTTATGTTGTACCTGGCGATATAATTGTAATTGAGCCTGGTACTGTCGTATCAGCTGATGCAAGAATATTAACATCTAATAACCTTACTGTTAATGAATCAATATTAACTGGAGAAAGTATTGGAGTAGTTAAATCTTTTGAAAAAGTAGATACTGATGATACATCTAAAAAATGTATGTTATATGCTGGTACTTCTGTATTAACTGGTCGTGCTTTAGCTGTAGTTGTTTCAACCGGAATAAATACTGAAGTAGGTAAGATTGCACAAAAAGTAACTTCTACTGAAGAAAGTGCATCTCCATTAACAATTAGAATGGAAAAATTTTCTAAACAAATAACATACATAATAATAGTAATTGCAATTATTATTGGTATTGTTTTATATAATAAGGGATATAGTGCAATGGATATCTTTTTATCAGTAGTTGCACTATCAGTATCTGCTATGCCAGAAGGATTACCTCTTGCACTTACAATGGCATTAACAATTGGATCTAATAAAATGAGTAAAAGGAATGTAATTGTCAAAAAATTAAATTCTGTTGAAAGTTTAGGTAGTTGTACAGTAATAGCTAGTGATAAGACAGGAACGCTAACAGTAAATGAACAAACTGCTAAAAAGATAATGCTTGCAAATGGTGAAGAATTTGATATTGAAGGTAATGGATATAACGATAATGGAAGTGTTATTCCATTTAATAATTCAAATATTGAAAATGCTAAATATATTTCAATACTTGGTTATATGAATAATGAAGCAATGCTAGAAAAAAATAAAAATAAATGGGAAAGTTTTGGAGATTCAATAGATGTTGCTTTTTTAGCTTTATCTAGAAAACTAAATACTAATGGTACTGAATATAAGAAAATATTTGAAATACCATATGAGTCAGAGAAAAAATATAGTGCTATTATTTATAAAAAAGATAATAAAGTATACTGTACTGCTAAAGGCTCATTAGAAGTAATTTTAGAATTTTGTAGTCATGCATATAGTAATGGAAAAAAGTCTAAGTTAAATAAAGAAGAAATATTAAAGCAAAATGATGAAATGGCCGCTTCTGGACTTAGAGTTATTGCATTGTGTGATGGTGAAATTGAATTAAAAGAAAAGTATAGTGAAAAAGACATAGAAAAATTAAATTTTGTTGGTCTTGTTGGATTTATCGATCCTGTTAGAAAGGAAGCAGTAAGTGCAATTAGGCAATGTAAAAATGCTGGTATAAAAGTTTTAATGATAACTGGTGATCATGCATTAACTGCTTACGCAATAGCAAGAGATTTAAATATGATAAAAGACAAAGATGAAGTTACTACTGGAAACGATTTGGAAAAATATATTGATAATGAAGAAGAATTTGATAGATATATTAAAAATAAGAAAGTTTTTGCTCGTGTCACTCCTATTCAAAAATTGAAAATAGTTGAATCTTTACAAAGACAAGGAGAATTCGTTGCAGTTACTGGAGATGGTGTAAATGATGCACCTGCAATAAAGGCTGCAAATATTGGTGTTGCTATGGGTAGTGGAACTGATGTAGCAAAACAAACTGCCAAGATGATTGTTATTGATGACAATTTTGCTTCAATAGTTGCTGGTATAGAAGAAGGAAGAAATGCGTATTCTAATATTAGAAAAATATCTATAATGCTACTTTCTTGTGGATTTGCGGAGGTGCTATTCTTTGTTCTAGCAATTATCTTTGACTTACCAATTCCTCTAGTTGCAATACAATTATTATGGCTAAACTTAGTTACTGATGGTCTTCAAGATATGGCTCTTTCATTTGAAAGAGAAACAGATACTATTATGAAGCAAAAACCTAGACCTACAAATGAAAGTTTATTTGAAAGTGAACTTGTAAAACAAATATTAATATCAGGATTATTTATTGGAATGGTAGTATTCGTTGTGTGGTTTATTCTTATGCGAATTGGTGTTGAAGTTTCTCATGCAAGAGGATATGTACTTGCACTAATGGTATTTATACAAAATATACACGTAATTAATTGTAGAAGCGAGAAAAAGAGTATATTTGAAAATAGCTTTAAGAAAAATCCATTTATATTAATTACTATAGTTGGATCAATATTATTACAAATAATAGTTATGGAAGTTCCTTTACTAGCTAAGTTCTTGCAAACATATAAAATTCCATATGTTCATTTATTGATATTATTCTTAATAGCTTTACCAATATTGACAGTAATGGAACTATATAAACATATAAAAAAGAGAAAATCAATGATATAATATATATAAGGAGATTATATGAAAAAAAATATTTTGTTACTTATAAATGGTTTTGGAATTGAGAAGGCTGGTTCATATAATGTGTACTCAGCTAGCCTAATGCCTGACATGGATAGATTAACAAAAGAAAAGATATTTACATCTATACCAAACAATTTTTTTGACTATAAAAGTGCTTATAGATATTTTAGTATGGGTGTAAAGGATGCTTTGACTTATAATCTTGTAGATAATTATATTAGTAAAAATGAACATCAAAGTAATCAGTTGATTAGATATATTACAAATGAAGTAAATAAATATAAATCAAGATTACATATATTTTGTTATTGGGATAGTGAAAGGACTCTTGAACATTTAGTATCATATTTGAAAGTTATAACTTCACAAACAAGTTCTATAATATATCTACATATTGTTTTATGCCAAAAATCTATGGGTGATTATAAAGATATTGATAAATCATTTCAAGCATTAAATTATGAACTTGGAAATAATATAAAAATTGGTGTTGTAACTGGTGAAGAAAATATGACACAAGTTTTACCTGCTAGAGATTTGGTAAAATGTTTTATAACTGAATATGGTGAAAAGTGGAAAGATTTAAGTAGAAAAGTGAACGTATTCATTCAAACAAAAACTGTTCCATGCAAAGCAAGAACTTTTTCAGTAAACTCAGGTTATATGTTTCAAGATAACGATCAAATATTAATATTAAATTATAATAATGTTGATTTTTCAATGATTATGAAAGAATTGAAAGCTCAAAAATACAGACAATTAAATTTAGATACAATTAAATTTTACTCTTTATTTCCAGTAAGAAGTGAAGAAAAAATACCATTTATGTATAATTATGCTGTTGCTTCTTCTTATATGTTGTCTTCCTTGAAAAGTATAAATGCTAAATGTTTAGTTATGGATAAAAAAGATAATTGTGCTTATATTAATTATTATTTAACTGGTCTTAGAAATAATGTAGATGATGCGTTAAAATATTATCCAACTGATGATAACTTTAATTATGATCCTAATAAGGTTATTGAAATAATTAATTCTTATGACAAAGAATTATATATTATTAATTATGAAATAGATTCTTGTAAAAGTGTTGCTGAAATGTCTGAAAGATTAAAGAAGATTGATGCAGTTATAGGAGCATTAGATAGATTTATCAGAGAAAAAAATTATGCTTTGTTTGTAACATCATTTTATGGTGTAGAAAAAGATTTATATAATTCTAAACAAGAACTATGTAAAATTAATTTTTCTGGAAGATCTCCATTAATTATTGATGATAATGAAATAAGTGGTGCTAATTATACAGTTGATGAAGGTGGATTATATGATTTATGTAATTCTATTATTTGGAACATTAATAAATCTTATAAATTACCAGGTATATTAAGAAAAAGAACAAGTTTGTTATCATTTTTATATAAGAAACCAAAGGAAGATAAAAAATGAGTAAGAAGTTAACATTTAGAAGATTTATAGCATTGATAATTGATTTAATTATTGTTGCTTTTATTGTTGGTGCTTTTTCAAGTTTGAAAATAATTAATCCAACATTAGATAAGTATAACGAGTCATATGATGCTTATTACAATTATATTAAAGAAATGGCTATGAGTGGGTCTTCTGATAACGCATTAAATGATGAAAATGCTGTTAATTTAGCATATGATGTTTCATATTATGGAAGATATAGTAGTATTATTAGTTTAGTTGTTTTGTTTTTGTATTTTGGATTGTTCCAGTATTATACTGATGGTAAAACGATTGGAAAGTTAGCAATGAGAATACAAGTTAAATCAACTGATGGAGAACTGAAATTTAAGAATATTTTAATTAGAATTTTAATTATTAATAGTTTATTAATTAAATTATTAACAATTGTATGTCTGTTTTTGATGGATAAAAACTTATTTAATTCATTTAGTTTATACTTTCAATTAGTTGATATAGGATTATTGCTTGCTTCTGGTATAATGATAATATATAGAGAAGATGGTGTTGGACTTCATGATAAACTAGCACATACAATAGTTACAAGAATTGAAAAAAATTAGTAGGAGGAAATAATGAAAATTGGAATTGCAAATGATCATCATGGAATTGAACTTAAAAAAAGAATTATTAATTATTTAGAGGAAAGAAATATTGAATACATTAATTATGGTTGTGATGTTGTTGATAATGTAGATTATGTAGATTATGCCATTAATTTATGCAAAGGTATACAAAATAAAGATATTGATTATGGAATATTAGTTTGTGGAACTGGTATTGGTATGAGTATTGTTGCTAATAAAATGAAGGGTATTATTGCAGGAAAGGTTAATACTCCAAGAGAAGCAATATTAACTAAAGAACATAATATGGCAAATGTTATAACATTAGCTGAGTACACTGAAAATTTAGAAGAGATATTAGATAACTTTATAAATACTAAACCATCTACTGAAGAAAGACATAAAAGAAGAATAGAAAAAATATTAAAATTAGAGAATAATTAACAAGTTATTAACATAAAATTACTATGAAGAAAAAAATCATAGTATTTTTTATTTGCTTTGTTTTTTTAATAACAAGTTATGAACAAGAAGAAATAATCGTCAATAATGACCGTATTATTAATGAAGTAAAAGAAGAACCTCAAAAGGTAAATATTATTTATAAAGATTCCACTATTAATTTAGATTTGGAAGATTATGTAGTTGGCGTAGTAGCTTGTGAAATGCCTGCATCTTTTAAAACTGAGGCATTAAAAGCTATGGCAGTTGCAGCAAGAACTTTTGCTTTATATAAAATTAGAACAAATAAAAACTATAAACTTAGTACTACTACTAAAGATCAATGTTATATTAGCAAATCTCAGATGAAAAAACGTTGGGGTAAAAATTATGAGAAGAATTACAATAAAATAAAAAATGCAGTTGAAAAAACTAGAAATGAATATTTAACATATAATGATAAAGTTATTATATCATTTTATTTTTCTATATCTAATGGCAAAACTGAAAATTGTGAAAATGTTTTTAGCCAAAAATTAGATTATTTGGTAAGCGTTGATTCTTCATGGGATAAAGATTATTCATATAAGGAAAAAATAATTAAAATAAAAGAAAAAGAATTTTTAAAAAAGTTAAATATTAAAGATGAAAAGATAAATAATATTAAAATTAAAAGAAGTAAAAGTGGTCGAGCCAAATATATAATTGTTAACAATAAAAAGTTTAAAGGTACTGTCTTTAGAACTAAATTGTCTCTTAGAAGTACTGATATTAATATAGATGTTTCTGATGGAATTGTAAAAATTGATACTAAGGGGTATGGTCATGGAGTAGGTATGAGTCAATATGGTGCGAATGGTATGGCTAAAGAGGGATACAAATATGATGAAATATTAAAGCATTATTATAAAGGAGTAGAAATTAGTGTATAAATATTTTAAAATTGTTCATTCTATTATTAGGAGAGTGAATAATGAAGAATTTTACAAAATATTTTATACCAATGATATATATTGGAGTAGTATGTGTTATGGTAATAAGTGTAATGTTAGTAATTAGTGGAATCAAAAGTTTTTTAAATGAAAAAGAAAATTATAATTATACTTTGGATAGTGTTTTTGATGAGGATGTTTTACCTGTAATAAAAACTAATCCAGATAATATTATTAGACCATATTTATCTGAAAATGTAACGATAGGAAAAGATTTTTATGATTTTGAGTCTGATAAATCTAAACAAGAATCTTCTTTGATATTATATGAAAACACTTATATTAAAAATAAAGGTATTGATTATGTAAGCGATGAAGATTTTGATGTAGTATCAGTATTAGATGGAGAAGTTATAAGTATTGAAGATAATGAAGTGTATGGAAAAGTATTAACAATAAAGCATAATGATAATTTAAAAACTATTTATTCTAACATAAAGGATGTTTTAGTTACTGTTGGATACAAGGTATCTCAAGGAGAAATAATAGCTACGTCAAATAGTTCTAAGTTAGATAAAAAGAATAAATCTATGTTACATTTTGAAGTTATTAACAAAAATATTCAAGTGAATCCAGAAAAAATATATTCTTTAAATATTAATGAATTAAAATAAGCAAAAATGCTTATTTTTTTAATGTCAATTAAATTGAAAATGAAAAATAATTATGTTACTATTATTTAGTACGTGTTAGGAGCGAAGGTCATGATTAATTTTGTAGTAGTAGATGATAATAAATTACATAGAAAGAAAATTAATAATATCATTGTTAGCAAGATGATGAATAATCAAATAGATTTTAAGATACATGAATTTGATGATTGTGATGATACATTATTAAAATATGTTAAAGAAGATAAGCAAGATACAATTTATTTACTTGATATAGAACTTCCAAATGGAGATGGAGTGGATGTTGCAAGAAAAATTAGAAACATTCAAAATAACTGGATAAGCCCTATTATTATAATTACTGCTCATACATCTTTAAGTTATGAAATATATAGACAAAGATTACAAATACTAGATTTTATTGGTAAGTGTGAAGATATCGATACTAACCTCTCAGAGAATATTGATTTATGTTTAAAAATGTTAAATAAAGAAAGGGTATATAGATATACTTATAAAAACGTTGATTATACAATTAATTTAAATCAAATAGATTATATTCAAAGAGATGGTAGACAAACAAAGATAGTAACTGAAAAGAAAGAGTACTTTCAAAATATTTCAATTAATGAAATAAAGAAGTTTTTACCATCTAATTTTGTTTCCTCTGCTAAAGGTGTATTAATTAATCTAAAAAATGTAGAAAAGATTGATTGGTCAAAGTATAAAGTTTATTTCAAAGATAGAAAAAACGACTTTTTAGTATCTAGAACTCATAAAAAGGAGTTAGAAAGTTATGACTACATTTGATTATTTTGTTCTTTTATTAACATCTTTTATTACTATTGCTATTATGACATTAGCTTTTGGTAAAACAACAAATAATAAATTAAAAATTAATTATAAGTCTATTATATTTTTATTAATTGGTGGATTATTAATAACTTATAATGCATATTTTACTATAACAATACTAAGAATAGTAATGGTTCTTTTGGTGTTGATAATTGTTGGGTATTTTTCTTATAAAGAGTCTTTATCTAAGACTATTATTAATACTTTGGTTTGCTATTTAATAATGATGTTTTATGAAGTTATAATTTCTATATTTGTATCATTATTTAATATTATTGATATAAATTCGTTCAATAATAGTGTTATTTTTAAACTATTATTTTCTATTGTTAATGTATTTTTAGTTTATATAAGTATGAATAGTAAAATTATTTTAAATCTTTTAAAGAAAATTAATAGCAAGATAAGTGATAACAAAATAATTTTTATTATGTTTTCCTTAATTATTACTATATTAGTTTCACTAGATTTTAAATACTCTGTTACTTTTTCTAATAAAATATATTTGACTAATATAATTATTATAATTTGTTTATTTGTGTTAATATTTATTTGTTTATACAATTATATAAAAGCAAAAAATGAAATGGAGAAGTCAGAAATATTATTAAATTTTATGAGTAAATATGAAAAAATTATAGATGAAGATAGGATAAATAGACACGAAATGTTAAATAATCTTTTATTTTTAAAAAGCATTGATGATAAGAATAGTGATGAATTTAACGAAGCAATAAATGAATTAATAACAATTTATGATAAAAAGGGCATTGGTATTAAAAATATTTATAAATTACCTAGTGGGTTAAAAGGAATATTCTATTATAAATTATATGGTTTACAAAAAGATGGATATAACATTAACATAAATATCTCAAAACAAATATCTAATTCACTTAAGAAAGTAGATTATAAAGATTATGTAATCGTTTACAAAATGATAGGAATTCTACTTGATAATGCTATCGAGGCAGCAAAGAAGACAAAAGATAAAATAATAAATATTGATATTTATAATGAAGATAATAACATAATCATAATTATTGATAATACATTTAAAGGAAAAATTGATAAATACAAAATTAATGAAAAAAATTATACAACTAAAGGTAAGAATAGAGGACTAGGTCTTTACATTATTAAGAATTTGATAAGCAATAGTGATTCTATTAAGTTTGAGCAAAGTATACTAAATAATATTTTTACAAGTAAAATAATTATAAATAAAAAGAAGAACTAAGTTCTTCCTTGCGCTAGTAAATATAAATTATAATAATGATTCTGGCATTTCTGGTTCATCAAAAATTGCAAGAATGCATCCAGATGTAGCTGTAGCGGCTACGAATGCACCAACTGCAGCAGCAACTTTAACTAATAAATTCATTATGTTACCTCCTTTCTTCTATAACTCTTGTAATTGGCATATTTAAGTCCTAATAGTTTATAACTAATAGGTAAGATTACAATACTTTCAAGTATAATTGCAAATGATAGTGAATTCTTAATCAGATAATTTTTTGAAAGTACAATTATTATTAAATATATAATTGAAGTAATAACTGTAAGAACTTTATAAGTTCTTCTTTTTTTTATATTTATTAATGGCCTTTTTTCTGTATCTGCAGGAGCATATATTGTAATTAATAGTACAAATAGTATTACTAAATAATAACAATTACTATTAATAGTAATATTTTTTATTAGATATGGAATTAATACAAATATTGGTATAGTCAGTATCCAGCATTGTAAAGTGTTCTTAGCGTGTAAACCAAAACCAAATAATCTGAGTATCGCATATGATAAATAAAATATACATAATTCTTTTGTAGTGTGTATAAAAATAGAAACAATAAATACTACGAGTATTTTTACAATACTTACGTAAATTGTTTCTAGTCCATATCTTATTTCTAATATTTTTTTATTATCGAAATGATAATAGTTTTTGATTTTGTCAGTAATACTATTTAATAATACTTCTTTCATATTTACCACATAAATATGTTAATATATATCTTATAATGATTTGTTAATTTGTCATTAAATAGCTATATATTGTCATTAAGTTTAAAAAATAATATTTATAGTCAAATTGTAATTATCTATTAGCAATTAATAACAAATATAAAAAATATGTCATTATTTGTTGTATGCTTTTACTTGTGCACAAGAGATAATTATATTATGATTTAATCAAGAAGGGATGGTGTGTGATGAGTAGAGGTCGTGTTAAATGGTTTAATAATGACAAAGGGTATGGATTCATCGAGTATGAAGGATTAGTTAATGAAGACGTATTTGTACATTATTCAGCAATTGATCAGCTAGGTTATAAATCATTAAAAGAAGGCCAAATAGTAGATTTTACATTAATTGAAACCGCTAAAGGAAGTCAAGCAATTAATGTAAAAGAAGTAGAACATGCAGTTATATAAATACACGAAGTATGTGTATTTTTTTATTTTGTATAGTTTTTTGTAAATAATCTGTTTAATTATTTCTTTAATATTGAAATTATGATAAACTTGATGTAGGAGGATGATGATATGAAATATAATATTCGTGGAAATAAGATTGATGTTACTGAGGCAATTAATGACTATATAGTTGATAAAATATCTAGAATTGAAAAATATTTTGATGATAATGATTCAATTGAAGCTAAAGTATTAATATCAGCTAAGGGAAAGGATCAAAAAGTAGAAGTAACAATTTGGAGTGGAAAATATAATGTAAGAGCAGAAGAAGTAAATAATGATTTATACGCTGCTATAGATTTAGTTGTTGATAAGTTAGAAAGGCAATTAAAAAAATATAAATCTAAATTAACTAGTAAAAGAGCACCAAGAGGTGAAATTACTGCTGAAATAGAAGAATATTTTGAAGATGATGAACAAACAATTGTAAGAAGAAAAGAAGTTTTCTTAAAACCAATTGATGAAGAAGAAGCAATTACTCAAATGGAATTATTAGGACATTCATTCTTTGTATTTAAAAATGTTGAGACTGATAAAATTAATGTAGTCTACAAGAGAAAAGATGGAGACTATGGAGTAATAGAAGCAAATTAAGAGGGATTTTCCTCTTTTTATTTAGAATAAAAAATGATATTATGAAATAGAGGTATATGATATATGAAGAAATTTTTTAAAATATTATTATGGATAATATCTATTATATATTTTTTAATAGTTATTTTAGTTAGTATATTAGTAATAAAGGAAAATGAATATGGAATTACAACTTTTGGTAATAATTATTATGTAATTATTAATGAGAATAGTGAAAATGATGTATATAAAAATGGTAATTTAGTTATAGTTGAAAATAAAAAAATAGATGAGTTAAAAGAATCAGAAGAAGTATTTTTATATAAATCTAATTCAAATAATGAAGTTAATATTAAAATAGGTAAAATAAAAGATATTAATTTAGAAAGTAATCCTAAATATATTATTGTTGATAATGATATTGGTTTTTATAGAGAAGATTCAATACTTGGAATTTATAAAAATCAATATAATAATATTGGAAAAATTATTAATTTTTTAGAAAAAAAATGGATTTTCTTATTTTTATTAATAGTACCTACTATTGTAATATTGATTTTTGAGTTATTCTTTATTATAAAAAAACTTAAAAGAGGAGAAGAAAATATAAATAATTAGAAAAATAAGAATAGTACTCACTATTCTTTTTTTATTTATTTAAAGTACGTAATATGGTATAATATTTATTACGGAGGTTAGACATGGGAATTTTTAAAGATTTATTTGATTATGAAACAAAAGAATTAAAAAGAATAAATAAATTAGTTGATCAGATTGAAGCTTTAGATGATGATATGCAAAAAATTAAGGATGTTGAATTTAAAGCTAAAACTGAAGAGTTTAAAAAGAGAATTAGTGATGGTGAAAGTCTTGATGACATTTTAGTTGAAGCATTTGCTCTTGCTCGTGAAGCATGTTTTAGAGCAATTGGTGAAAAACCATTTAGAGTACAATTAATTGGTGGAGTTGCAATACATCGTGGTAATATTGCTGAAATGAAAACAGGTGAAGGTAAAACTTTAACAACTGTTTTACCAGCTTATTTAAATTCATTAAGTGGTTTAGGTGTACATGTAATTACTACAAATGAATACTTATCAACTCGTAATGCAGAATGGATGGGACCAATATATGACTTACTTGGTGTAAGTGTTGGTATAAATACAAGAGATAAAAGTCCAAAAGAAAAACAAGAAGCATATAATTGTGATATAACTTATACAACTAATAATGAAGTTGGTTTTGATTACTTAAGAGACAATATGGTTGTTAGAAGTGAAAATAGAACTCAAAGAGGTCTTAATTTTGCTATTATTGATGAAGTTGATTCAATTTTAATTGATGAAGCAAGAACACCACTTATTATTTCTGGTGGAGTAGCTAAAAGTGCAAATGTTTACAAAGAAGCTGATAGAGTAGCTAAATCATTAACTATTGATGATTATGTTGTTGATGAAAAAACTAAGAGAGTAACTTTAACAGAAGCTGGAGTTAAACATGCTGAGAAGTTATTACATTTAGATAACTTATATGATATTCAAAATAGTGTTATGGTTCATAATCTAGATAAAGCTTGTGTAGCAAATTATGGATTTAAGAAAGACGTTGATTATGTAGTTGAAAATGATAAAGTAATAATTGTTGATACGTTTACTGGACGTTTAATGCATGGACGTCAATTTAGTGAAGGATTACATCAAGCAATAGAAGCTAAAGAAGGAGTAACTGTCAATGAAGAAACTAAAACTTTAGCAACAATTACATTCCAAAATTTATTTAGAATGTACAATAAATTATCTGGTATGACAGGTACTGCTAAAACAGAAGAGGAAGAATTTAGAAATATATATAATACATATGTAGTATGTATACCAACTAACAAGCCAGTAATAAGAGATGACCAAGTAGATTTAATTTATTCATCATTAAATGGTAAATATAAAGCTATTGTTAGAATGGTTAAAGAAATACACGCTACAGGAAGACCAGTATTAGTAGGTGTTGCTAGTGTTGAAACTAGTGAAGTTGTAAGCCAATTATTAAACAAAGCCGGTATAAAGCATGAACTTTTAAATGCTAAGAATCATGAAAGAGAAGCTCATATAATTGAGGGTGCTGGCAAAAAAGGTGCTGTTACAATAGCAACAAATATGGCTGGTCGTGGTACTGATATTAAACTTGGAGAAGGTGTAAAAGAACTTGGTGGTTTATTTGTTATAGGTACTGAAAGACACGATTCAAGAAGAATTGATAACCAATTAAGAGGACGTGCAGGTAGACAGGGAGACCCAGGTACTACAAGATTCTTTGTTTCTATGGAAGATGATTTAATGATTAAATTTGGTTCTGATAAAATGAAGAATGTTATGCAATCATTAGGTATAAAAGAAGACCAGGCTATTTCAAATAAAATAATTTCTAAAAACATTGAATCTGCTCAAAAGAAAGTTGAAGGATTCAACTTTGATAGAAGAAAAGGTTTACTTGATTATGATAATGTAATTAGTAAGCAAAGAGAAATCATTTATGAAAGAAGAAATGAGATTCTAGATAAAGAAAGTATTAGAGATAGAGTCCTTGATACATTTAAAACATTTGTACAAGATCAAATAAATGCACATTTAGCTCCAGAAGGATATTTAACTGATAATGATATCGATAATCTAATGGAACAATTTAATGCTCATTTATTAAAGAGAAGAAAATTAAGTAAAGAAGATTTTAAAAATAAATCTAATGAGGAACTAATAGATTTTATTTATGATATAGTAGTAGATGATTATAATAAAAAACTAGAAGATGTTCCTAAAGAAATTCAAGACGATTTTGAAAAATCTATTTCACTTAGAATTATTGATAAATATTGGATGAATCAGTTAGATGAAATGGAGGCATTAAAAGAAGGCGTTGGTCTTAGAGGATATGCTCAAAGTAATCCACTTCAAGTGTATGCTTTAGAAGGATTCCAAATGTTTGATAATATGATGGCTTCTATTAGCGCTGAAATATCAAACTACTTACTTAATGCCGAAGTTAGACAAAATATTGAAAGAGAAGAAGTTAAAAATATTAAAACTAACGATGGAAAAGAAGGAGTAAA
>CAMKNB010000020.1 GCA_946414095.1 uncultured Mycoplasmatota bacterium | reverse complement strand
GAAGAAAAGATTCAAAGTGACAAAGATACTATGAATTATAATGCTGGTTATGATGTGTCATATTTTGGCTATCATTATGATACTGGATGCATAGATTTTCCACCTGAAAGATGGAAAATAATGTATGAAAAAAGAAAGGATAAAAATAGATTTTTTGCATACATAAAAGATAATAATATAAATGAATTTGTTGGTTATGTTAATTATCAATATGAAGAAGATGAAAAAAGATATACTTGTGGCATTTTAATAGAAAATAAATATAGGGGAAAAGGATATAGTAAAATAGCCTTAAACTTATTAATTAATAAAGCTAAAAAAGATGGTATAAAAGAACTATATGATAGTTTTGAATTAGATAGATTTAATGCATTAAATTTATTTTCATCATTTGGTTTTGAAATAGTAGAAAAAACTAAATGGAAAAAATTTAATAGTTTTGTTGATGGAGTAGTAGTAAGAAAGGTTTTATAATATGAAAAAGAAAATTGAAGAAATACTTTGTGAAAAAAATGGATTTATAAAAAATCAAGATTTTAAAATTGAAGAATGTAATGAAGAATTTGTTAAGATGAGTTATGAAATAAAACAAGAAGGGATGAATCCATATGATATAGTTCATGGTGGAGTACTATTTGGGCTTGCTGACACAACTTCTGGAGTACTAGCTGCAGTACACAATAAAAAATGTGTTACAACTAGTGCAACAATTAATTATTTAAGCCCTGCTAAAAAAGGAAAAATATACGCAGTAGCAAAATCTTTAAAAGAAGGAAAAAGTATAGGATATTACAACGTTGAAATATATGATGAAAATGATAAATTGTTAGTCACAGCTAACTTTAATATGTATTATTTAGACAAATAAAAAAATCTCTTGGAAGAGACTTTTTTATTTTAAATGTTTTTTGATTTCTGTAGTATTTTTCCAAATCATTACCTTGATTAATACTGCTTCAGCAATAACTCTTGCTAATAAGTTTCCACATACTAACATTAATAAGAATGCAATGAAACTAGTACTAATTAATGAGAATGAAGATAATGTAATGAAAATAGCTGAGAAATAGTAACTAATCTTAAGAATTGCTTCAATCATCATTTTGTCAAATCTTAAGAAATCTTTTAGCCAAGCTAGGAATTTTTGTTTTGGATTTTCTTTCTTTTGTACAAATACAAAATATACAACAAAGCATCCTGCAAGGGCAACAACTAATGAAATAATTAACCAAACAAGTTCTCCTGTTCCCATTGTTGGTGCACTAGTAACTAGATTATTTCCATAACCATAATTTCCATAAGTATTATACATTTAAAATCGCTCCTTCCTTAAATATATATTAACATATTATTAAAAAAATGTGAATATTTTATTATTTAATATTCATTTAATATTTAAAATATAAAATATAATTGTTGAAAGGAGTAGTGATGCATATAGAAGAATAGTAGGCATATAATAGATTAAGAAAAATAATTAATAAAAAAATAAATATTTTTTCACACACACTTACCTTATGGAAAAAGTCACGTTTGTGGCTTTTTATATTGGTATAAATATTCTCTTATGATAAAATTATTATAGAGGTATTATGAATAGAATATTAAGTTTATTTGATTGTCCGCTTAAGGATATAAAAAAGTTATTGCCAATAATAAAAAGCCAAGGATTTAATGCAGTACAGGTGTCTCCATTACAAAAAACTAAAGATGATGAATCAAAAGAGTGGTGGATTTTATATCAGCCAATTGGTTTTGATATTGGAAACAAAATTGGATCTAAAAGTGAACTATATGATTTATGCATAGAAGCAAAAAAATATGGAATAAATATAATAGTAGATGCAGTAATAAATCATACTGCTAATAAAAGTGACAAAGAATATTTAATTCCTCATGAGAAAGTAGACAAAGAGTTATTATTAAATAGTGATTGTTTTAAAGAAAGAAAACAAATTGATAATTGGGATAGTAGATATCAAGTAATTAATTATTGTATGGGACTTCCAGGATTAAATCCAAATAATCATATAGTACAAAGAAAAATTATCAATATGTTAAATGAATATATTGATTTAGGAGTTAATGGTTTTAGATTTGATGCCGCTAAATCAATAGCATTACCAAATGAAGGTTGTAATTTCTTTCCAGTTGTTACATATTCCTTAAAGAAGTGGATTCCTTTAATTTATGGAGAAGTATTATTTGCAAATGAATTTTTAATTAATGAATACGCAAAATATATGAAAGTACTAACTAATAGCGAAACACATAATAAGAATAGTGTTATTAAATTTGTGGAAAATAAAGATAGCTATTTATCAAAAGATTTAGGCTGGACTAAAGACTGGTCAAAAGAAAAAGTAAGTGAAGAATATTCAAATTTAGTTAGTTTATATCCAAATACAATTTATTATGCAAGAAATTATAGTGATGATTGGTATGAATGGCAATCAGATAGGGTAAAACAATCTAATAAAAAACTTGTATTAAAATAATATTATCTATTTTGGTAGTATTATTTTTAATTCTTGTTTTATATTATATAAAATGATAGAATAACTTTGATTATATAAAGAAAGGGGATATATTATGTTTGAACTTGTTTCTAAATATAAACCTAGTGGAGATCAAATAACTGCTATTGAAGAATTAGTTAAGGGCATTGAGAGTGGAAAAAAAGATCAAGTACTATTAGGTGCAACTGGTACTGGTAAAACATTTACTATGGCAAATGTAATAGCTAGAGTTAATAAACCAACTCTTGTTTTAGCACATAATAAAACTCTAGCAGGACAATTGTATGCAGAGTTTAAAGAATTATTTCCAAATAATAAAGTTGAATATTTTGTATCATACTATGACTATTATCAACCAGAAGCATATGTTCCATCAAAAGATTTATATATTGAAAAAGATTCTTCAATAAATGATGAAATAGATGAATTAAGACACGCTGCAACAGCTGCTATTATTGATAGAAGAGATACAATAATAGTATCTAGTGTCTCTTGTATATACAACATTGGTGAAAAAGAAGAATACATTAATAAAATGTTAAATCTTTATGTTGGACAAATAATTGAAAGAGACAAAATACTTGAAAAACTTGTTAGTATGCAATATGAAAGAGGTATGATAGATTTTAAACGTGGTACGTTCAGAGTAAATGGTGATGTTATTGAGCTAATACCAATTGGTGAAAAAAAGAGTGGAATTAGAATTGAAATGTTTGATGATGAAATAGAAAAAATATCTTTGTTTGATCCTCTTACTGGAAGAAACAATAAAAGTGTTAAAACAATAAATATATTTCCAGCATCATTATTTGTAACCAGTGATGAAAAGTTAAAAGAAGCTACTTCTAGAATAGAGAAGGAATTAGTTGCAAGACTAAAAGAATTACATGAGCAAGGAAAATTGCTAGAAGAACAGAGATTAAAAGAAAGAACTATGTATGATTTAGAAATGCTTCGTGAAACTGGATTTTGTCATGGTATTGAAAACTATAGTAGACATTTAAGTTTAAGAGATGAAGGAGAAACTCCTACAACATTGATAGATTTTTTCCCAAAAGATTTTCTTTTAATGATAGATGAAAGTCATGTTACACTCCCTCAAGTAAGAGGTATGTATAATGGTGATCATATGAGAAAGAAAACTTTAGTTGAATATGGATTTAGACTACCTAGTGCAATGGATAATAGACCACTTAAGTTTGATGAATTTAGACGTAAACTAAATCAAACAATTTATGTTTCAGCAACTCCAGGAGATTATGAACTTGAACTTAGTGGAAAGCCTGTTGAACAAATTATTAGGCCAACTGGATTATTAGATCCTATTATTGAAGTTAGAAAGACTAAAAATCAAATCGATAATATACTAGAAGAAATTAACAAACGTATTGAAAGAAATGAAAGAGTATTAATAACTACATTAACTATTCGTATGAGTGAAGAGTTGACATCTTATTTAAAAGAACTTGGATATAAAGTTACTTATTTACATAATGAAATTAAAACTCTAGAGCGTTTAAACATTATAAGGAATTTAAGACTTGGTAAAATAGATGTAGTTGTTGGAATAAATCTTTTACGTGAAGGACTTGATATACCTGAAGTATCTTTAATATGCATAATGGATGCTGATAAACAAGGCTTCTTAAGAAGTGATAGAAGTTTGATTCAAACTATAGGTCGTGCTGCTAGAAATGAAAATGGTATGGTAATAATGTATGCTGATTATATTAGTGATGCTATGAAGATAGCAATAGATGAAACTAATAGAAGAAGAAGTATTCAAGAAAAATATAATAAAGAACACAATATTACACCTAAAACAATTATTAAAGAAATTAGAGATGCCATCACAAATGAAGTAGAGGAAGAAAAAATTGAAAAGCAAAAATATTCTAAGAAGGAAATTAATGATATGGTATCTAGATTAGAAGTCGAAATGAGAGAGGCTGCTTCTAAATTAGATTTTGAAAGAGCAACTGAACTTAGAGATATTATATTTGAATTAAAGGGAATCGAAAAATAAAAAGATGTTAATAAACATCTTTTTTCATGACTAATTTAGTTCCTTCATCTTTTTTATCACATATATCTTCATATAATCCAAATAAATATCCTTGGTTTTCATCAATTGCATATCTATCTGCTAAAGTTATTTCTTTACAAATACTAATATTTTTATCATTTATATAGAATTCTTCTACTGTTATTTCACCATTTACGAAGTCATTTAATGAAATAGTTATTATAGTATTATTATAGAAACCTAATACTAAGAATTTTTGATTAAAGTGTCTTTTATGAGTTATTACATCTCCATCTTTTAATGATAATTGGTTATTTGACTTTTGTATTTTTGGTGATTGCTTATTTGCTTTTGACTTACTCTTTTTATCTTTTTTTACAATTTCCATTTCTTCTTCACTTGATAATCTTATAATATTTGATAAAGCATCATTTTCATCTATCTCAGTTGTAACTTGATAATTTGGTCTAAAATATAAATCTCCAAAGCTTAGTGCATTTGAATCTTCTTTATTTGATAATTCTAATAAAAATAATTTTGCTTTTTTAGATTCAACTGTATTTACATAATAGTAATTATTCATTCTTTTAATTATCGTACCACGTACTAAAGAATTTGTTTCTTTAACTTTTTGATATTCAATAACTTTTTTTAAATAATCGCTATATTTATTTAAAACAACAGTTAATTGATTGTTTGGAAGTGTACCTAAAAATCTATATTGTTTTTTTGGTAAATGGAATCTTTCATAAAAATCAAATTTTTCATTATTAAAATTAATTCTATTTTCTTTTTCATCATATGATTCTAAATTTATACATAAGTATTTATCATCATCTGTAATATCAATAATTAGTGAAGTTAAGCCATTATAAGATACAATAACATCTCCGATATTAAAATCTTGCTTTGTATCTATATTAAATGATTTAGTTTTGCCAATATCTTTATAAAAAATATTTTCACCTAAAGATGATAAATAACCTTTTAATTTTTTCTTTTCTTCTAGAGTTAAAGATTTATTGAAATATAAAGATGAGTGTCTATAAGATACATAGTCTATAGCTTTAACAAAAGAATATAGAACATATGCTTTATTTTTTTCATCATCTTTATTTATAGCAAATGAATAAGAATAGTTTGGGCTTTTAGTAAGGCCGCATGCGATTAATTTATCATCTACTTTTCCTATAACTATATATGGACAAATTTTATCTTCTAAACCATCAAAATTAAAATCATCTTTTATAGCCCAAATATAGTCACCAAATTGTTTTGTATTTAGTATATTTCTTTCAAAATAACTTTTTCTTTCTTTTTCTTCTTCAGTTAATTCATATTCATCTTCATGTAGTAAACTATTTTTAAACTTTGTAATAAAATCTTCAAACATAACAAGATTCCCCCTTTAAAGCCTCAATATTATAACACTTTTTTCTTAAAAAATCAATTAATATATGCTATAATATGAGACGGATGTGATATTATGAAAAAACCAAATATGAATGAAGCAAGGAAAAGACACAATAATAGTGAAGTAAAATATACTAGTTATTCTGTAAATACAACAAAATTTGGCAAAGGTAAAAAATATTATGTTAGAACATATGGATGCCAAATGAATGAACATGATTCTGAAAAGATAGTTGGTATGTTAGAAAGTGTTGGGTACAAAAAATCAGAAGATATAGAAAGTTCTGATATTGTAATATTAAATACTTGTGCAATTAGAGAAAATGCGCATGATAAAGTATTTGGTTTTTTAGGTGTATTAAAACATATAAAAGATACAACTAATCCAAACTTACTAGTTGGTATTTGTGGGTGTATGGCTCAGGAAGAAGTTGTAGTAAATGAAATATTAAAAAAATATAGATATGTAGATTTTGTATGTGGAACACATAATTTAGATAATTTATTAAATATTATAGAAAGTAAAATTCAAACAAATAATCAAACTATAGAAGTATTAAGCTATGAAGGAGACATTGTTGAAAATATTCCTGTTGTAAGAGAAAGTAAATATAGTGCTTGGGTTGATATTATTTATGGTTGTGATAAATTTTGTACTTATTGTATAGTTCCATATACTAGGGGAAGTCAAAGAAGTAGAAAAAAAGAAGATATTATTGATGAAGTTAAGAAATTAAAAGAATCAGGTTATAAAGAAATCACATTGCTTGGACAAAATGTAAATGCTTATGGAAAAGATATCTATGATGATTATAATCTTGCAAATTTATTAAAAGATGTTAGTGCTACTGGAATTGATAGAGTAAGATTTGTAACATCACATCCATGGGATTTTACTGAAGAAATGGTTGATGTAATAGCAGAAAATGACAATATAATGCCTTATATACATTTACCACTTCAATCAGGAAGTAATAGAATATTAAAGTTAATGAATAGAAGATATACTAAGGAAGACTATTTAAAGTTATATGATAGTATCAGAAGTAAAGTTAAGAATTCTAGTATAACAACAGATATTATAGTTGGTTTTCCAGGAGAAAGCGAAGAAGACTTTGAAGAAACGCTTGATGTTGTAAATAAATGTAAATTTGATGGCGCTTTTACTTTTGCTTTTTCTCCTAGAGAAAATACACCAGCTGCTTTAATGAAAGAAACTGTTAGTGAAGAAGTAAAAATGGATAGATTACATAGGCTTAATGAAGTTGTTAATAAATATAGTAATGAAGCTAATAAAAAGATGAATAATAAAATTGTAAAATGTTTAGTGACTTCGCTAAGCGATAAAGACAAAAATAAAGTTTGTGGATATACAGAAAATATGAAACTTGTTAATATTGAAGGAGATAAATCATTAATAGGTAAAATTGTTAATGTTAAAATAACCGATACAAAGAGTTTTTCTTTGGATGGAATATATGTAAAGTAATAAATCTGATAAAAATTACCTTTTTTTGTTGAATAAATAATAAATATTATTTATAATTATAATAGGTGATAATATGAAGAAGTGTATTAAATATTTATTTGTAATAATATTGATATTGCCAATTTTTATAAAAGCAACAACTGATTATAAAGGTGCAGTATCAAGAGCAAATAATTATACAAATGAAGAAGCATATTCATCAAAAAATAAGTATTTAAAATATGGTCAAGGAACACCATATAAATATTCAAAAAAAATAGTAGGATCAGAGACTTCATATACAGTACAAACAGATTCTTCATTTAAAAACGGAGGATTAATAAATAAAGAAGACTTTGAACTAACATTAAAAAATGGTTCATCATATTTATTATCAGGTTCTCCATATTGGACAATGACAAAAAAGTCAACAAATGAAGTATACACAATAGGAAAATATAATGTATCAAGTGAATCAATAACATCAAGATTAGATACAAGGGTAACACAATATGTAAAACCAAATGTATCAGTCAATGGAAGTGGAGAGTATTCAAATCCATGGTATTTTGTTGCAGGATATAATGTAAAAGTTACAACCAATAATAAAAATTATGCAGTGTTTGTTATAGAAGGAGTAGAAGGAACAACATATGAGAAAAATGTAGAAGCAGGACAAAATGTAGAGTTAGATGTAAAAGTAGCAAATGGATATAAGTATTCAGGAAGAGATGAATGTAATTTAAAAAAATCAGCTTCTTCTAATACTAAATACATGATAACAAACATAAGAAATGATATAAATTGTATAGCATATTTCAATGAAAGAGTATTTAAATTTACGTTAGCAAGCGAAGTATATACAACAAAACCAGAGCCAGAAGAAATATACTATAAATACAATACAGGTTGGTATAAAAAGTATGATTCATCACTTGATAAAATTGAAGAAAAAATAACAAAAATAACTCCACCAACAAGAATAGGGTATAATTTTAAAGGATATAAATATAATGGTGTAACAGTAATAGATTCAGCTGGAAATATAAGTAACATTCCAACAGAAAAGATGATATTTAATAGTGATAATCAAGAATTAACTGCAGAATGGGAAGCAAGAAGTGATACAAGGTATACAGTCAAACATAATCAAGAAAACTGTGATGGAACATATACATTAAAAGATACAGAAACTTTACAAGGAGTAACTGATACCAAAGTAACACCAAGTAGAAAGACATATACAGGATTTACTTCACCAAATGGAGAGGAAATAAAAATAAATGCAGATGGAAGTACAGTATTAAATTATAATTATACAAGAGATAAACATACAGTAAGTGTAGCAAAAGGAACAGGAATTAATTCAGTAAGTGGAAATGGAACATATAAATATGGATGCAATTATACTTTAAATGCAAGTGTTAAAGATGGATATACATGGAAAAATTATACAGGAAGTAGTACTATATCAGAGCAAAGTAAGACATTAGCAATGGGAACAAGTGATTTAAGCTATACTGCAAATGCAACAGGTAATACTTACTACGTAAAATATAATGGAAATACTTCCACGAGTGGAAGTATGAGTGATTCAACGCACACATATGGAACAGCAAGTCAATTAACAGCTAATGCATTTTCAAAAACAGGATACACATTCCAAGGATGGTCAACGACATCAAATGGTTCAGTTGAATATGCAGACAAAGCATCAGTAAGTACACTTACTACAAGTGGAACAAAAGAATTATATGCAATATGGAAAGCAAATACATACTATGTAAAATATAATGGAAATACTTCTACGAGTGGAAGCATGAGTAATTCAACACACACATATGGAACAGAAAGTCAATTAACAGCTAATGCATTTTCAAAAACAGGATATACATTCCAAGGATGGTCAACGACATCAACAGGCTCAGTTCAGTATGCAAACAAAGCATCAGTAAGTACACTTGCTACAAGTGGAACAAAAGATTTATATGCAATATGGAAAGGTAATACATATTATGTAAAATACAATAAGAATGATAGTTCTGCAACTGGAACAATGAGTAATTCAACACATACATATGGAACAGCAAGTAATTTAACAGCAAATGCGTTTTCAAAAACAGGATACACATTCCAAGGATGGTCAACGACATCAACAGGCTCAGTTCAGTATGCAGATAAAGCATCGATAAGTACACTTACTACGAGTGGGACAAAAGAATTATATGCGGTATGGAAAAAGAAAACTGTGTTATGTAAAAGAACTGTAAAAACTTGTTCCACTGGTAATGAAAATGAAAATGGATGTTGGTTATGCGATGCATATTCTGTTGCTTCATCACCAAGGCAAACTAAGACAACAAAGACATGTTTAAGACAATCTGCAAATACTTATACTAAAGAAACAAAAAAATGCAGAAAAAGTGGAAATAGATGGTATTGGTTGACGTCAACATCATATAATCAATCTTCATGTACAGTTGGTTCTCCTCCAGGTACTTGTTCTGGAAAAACGGGAAATTCAAGTTATACATATGTTTCTAATTGTACTCTAAACTATACTTATTACTGGGGGCCAACATCATCAACATCAGTTTCAAGTTGTTCTACTAGTGGTTCTGTATCTACTTGTAATGCTGGAAATGTTGGTAAACAAAATATAGTATGCGGAGATGTTTCATATTGTGATAGTGGATATACTTACAAAACAGGATATGGTAAATGTTGTCCTAACTCTCACTCATATTTGGCAATGAATGATCATAGATATTGTTGCAAAAGAGTAGAATATGAAGAAACAGTAGAAACACAAGAAATGGAATCATGTACAGGAGAATGGACACCTGCTAATTAAAATATTTAAAAGTAGATATGTAAAAACATATTTACTTTTTATTTTGATATTATTAATAATAGTTGACAAAAATAATTGATTTTAATATAATGATATTAAGAGAAGAGATAATCTTCTTTTAATAAAATTAATGTTTTTAACAAAATGTTAAAAAGTAATGATATTAAAAGAAAAATAGGAGGATAGAATGAAAGAAAGATTACCAAGAAATTATAGTTTATTAACTGATGCATATGAATTATTTATGTCTGATTCTTATGTAAAGGACAAGAAAGGAACAATTGGAGTATTTGATGCATTCTTTAGAGTAGTACCAAATAAAGGTGGATATGCAATTATGGCAGGCGTTGATAAATTAATTGACTATATTCAAAATTTGCATTTTACTGATGATGATATTAATTATTTTAAAGAAAGCGGTTATAACTTTAGTGATGAGTTTTTAGAATATCTAAGAAACTTTAAATTTAGTGGAGATGTGTATGCAATTCCTGATGGGACACCTGTATTTCCAAATGAACCACTTGTAACAGTAAAAGCTCCACTAATAGAAGCACAAATAGTTGAAACTGCATTGTTATCAATAATTAATGGAGCAATGGAACATGCTACTGGAGCAAGAAGGGTTGTTGAGTCAACTCCTAAAAATGTTCCAATCATGGAATTTGGTGCAAGAAGAGCAGATGGCCTTGAAGCAGCAATGGATGCATCAATTTATGGAATAATGGCTGGATGTGCAGGAACAAGTAACGTACTTGCAGCAAACTTACTTGGTATAAAAGCTCTTGGAACAATGGCTCATAGTTTTGTAGAAACTTATGATAACGAATTTGAAGCATTTAAAGCTTTTGCAAAGTCTCATCCAAATAACGCAACATTATTAGTTGATACTTATGATACTCTTAGAGTTGGTGTACCAAATGCAATAAAGACATTTAATTTGATGAAAGAAAATGGAATAAGTACTAATAATATTGGTATTAGAATAGATTCTGGTGATCTTGCTTATCTATCTATAAAGTCAAGAGAAATGCTTGACAAAGCAGGATTTCAAAATGCTAAAATTTGCTTAAGCAATGGTCTTAATGCAGAAACAATTCAGTCATTAGTTGTGCAGGGAGCTAAATTTGATTCACTTGGAGTAGGTGATAATATTTCTAAACCAGAAGGAAGAATGGGTTGTGTATATAAAGAAGTTGCAACAATAGAAAATGGAATAGTAACACCAAAAATCAAATTAAGTAACGATGTAATTAAAATTGTTAATCCAGGATTTAAAGAATTATATAGAGCATATGATAAAGAATACGGCTATGCAATCGCAGATATTATGTGTTTGAAAGGTGAAGAAATCAAAACTGATGAATTAAATATTACAAGTGTAAAAGAATTTGTAAAGAGTACTACAATTGAAAATTTTGATTTAGTTAAATTACAAGAACCTATATTTATTGATGGTAAATTGGTTTATAAAGATAAAAATATATTTGAAAAGAAAAAGTATTGTGAAGAATCTATGGCTAAAATTTATCCAGAAATAAAAAGATTATTAAACCCACATGAATACTTTGTTGATGGGACAGATAAATATATTGATTTAAAGAAAAATATGATTAATGAAGCTAGGGGTAAAAAGAAATGCGAAAAGAAAAATTAGAAGAATTAAAAAAACATATTCATGAGTTAGAAACGATTAAAGTTGAAGTAAATAAGAATCCAAAAAAGAAGTTTATTACTAGTAATCCATATTTGTTTACTCTTAGAAATGGAAGAGTAATACCACGTGAACAACTACTTAAAAATGGGATTTCAGGCTCAGCAGTAATGATAGCGCCTCAAGTAAAAGGAAGTAATGAATTTGTTGTAAACATTGAACCAAGAGTTTTTACTCATGAGGGTGTTGCAGTTTCATTTCCAGCAGGGTATATTGAAAAAGATGAAGAACCAATTGATGCTGCTAGAAGAGAGTTAAGAGAAGAAACTGGTTATGTTTCAGACAACCTTGTTCATTTAGATTCATTTTATCAAGATGAAGGAGTTAGTGCTGCATTTAATCATTCATTTTTAGCGCTTGATTCTGAAAAGATATTTGATCAAGAATTGGGTGAAAATGAAATTGTTAGATTTATGACATTAACACTTGATGAAATATTAGAAGTTGAAAAGATGGGATATGTAAGTGGAGGAAATACTAAACTTACACTTTCTAAAATAAAAGATTATTATAGGAGGTAAAAATTATGTTTAATGCAGAAAAGGAAGTTGAAGGAATCACAAAATATATAAAGGATTATTTTGCAAAAAACAACTTAAAAGGAGTAGTTCTTGGAATTAGTGGAGGAAAAGATTCAGGAGTTGTTGCTGCATTATTTGCACGTGCTATTGGTAGTGAAAATGTTCTTGGAGTAACACTTCCATGTCATTCAGTTCATACTGATGCATCTGATGCTAAGTTAGTTGCTGATAAATATGGATTTGAATTAATTAATTTAGATTTAACTAATGTATATGATTCATTTATTAATGAAGTTAATAAACTTGGTAATTTTAGTGAATCTGAACTTAAAAATAGTAATATTAATATTAAACCAAGATTTAGAATGGCTAGTGTATATTATCTAGCAGCATTATATAGTGAACTTAAAGGTGGTACTTATATTGTTGCAGGTACCGGAAATAAATGTGAATTATATGTAGGTTACTTTACAAAAGGTGGAGACTCAACATATGACATAGGAGTATTAAATAATTATACTGTTGATGAAGTAATTGCATTAGGAGAGTATTTAGAAGTACCTGATCAAGTACTTCATAAAGCACCAAGTGATGGACTTAGTGGACAAACTGATGAAGATAAACTAGGTGTTAAATATAAAGATATAGCTTCATATATAAATAATGAACAATTAGATGAAGAAACTAGAAAGAAAATAGAAAAACTTCATAATGGTTCACTACATAAATTTAATATTCCAGTTTATGATAGAAAATAATGGGAGGTTTTTATGAGAGAAAAAAGAGAATCAATAATGGACATCGATTGTAATAATTTACTTATCATTTTAAGTGATTACTTTAGTAAAAAACTAAATAGAACAGTGAAAGTAAATTGTGATGTCAAAGTAAAATATGTTTCTTATGGAATGTATGATGATACTGAGGCTGTTCCAGATATTGAATTTTTCATTAAGGAAGTATCAAATAATGGAAAAGTTGTTACAACAACAACTACATATTTAGATCAAAGTGACTTAGAAGAAGCAGTAAGTGATTATGTAAGTTCTCTAGGATATGAATATGATTCATTTAAATATGTTGGTGGAGTAAGACTAGCTGGATATTTTAGAGATGAATATGAAGAAGCTCATTTTGAAGGATTAGAAGTTAAATTAAAAGAAAAATCAATGCAAAGAGTATTAAAATAGGAGTTTATTATGAAAATAGGTGTATTTGTAGGAAGTTTTAATCCTGTACATAAGGGTCATATTAAAATTGCAAATTATATTTTAAATGAAGGATATGTAGATAAATTATTAATGATTCCAACAGGAAATTATTGGGATAAAGATAGTATAATTGATGTTAAATATAGAATTGATATGCTAAAAAATTATGAGACAGATAAATTAATTATAGAAACAGAACTAAATAATCTTCCATATACTTATGAAGTAATGAGAGAACTAAAAAAAAGATATAAAGATGATGAATTATGCTTAATAATTGGCGCTGACAATATTATTTCATTTGATAAATGGAAAAACTATAAAGAATTGCTTGAATATGAGTTGATTATTTATAAAAGAAATAATTTAAATATTAGACATTATCTAAATAAATTTAATAAAAAAGATAAAGTTATAGTAATAGACAATGTTGAAAATATTGATATATCAAGTACAAGAATTAGAGAAACAATTAATGACTATTATAATTTAAAAGATTTGATTGATGAGAAAGTTATAGATTATATAATTAAGAATAATTTATATAAGTAAAAGGATAAATATTATGTCTAATGAAATTGAAGAAATATTTAAAAAGCATAAAATGTTAAATGAAATAAAAAATATTAAAGGCTATAATGTTCATGAGCGATTAAATCTGTATATTGATTTAGGCTTTAAGTGCAACGGAAATTGTGATTTTTGCATAACAAGAACTAAAGAAAGATATTCTGAAAAGAGAAAAACAAACTTAAAAAATCAATTAGAATCATTAAAGAAAATATCTGGAATATATCATAGTGTAGAATTTGTGGGTGGGGAGCCATTATTGTATTGTGATAATATAAGAAGCATGTTAGAGTTAATAAAATGCCAAAAAAAAGTTATTGTTACTAATGGTATTAAAACCGAGTGGTATAGTAATATAGATTTGCTAGAAAAGTTCGACCATATAGATATAAGCAGACATTCTATAGATGATTTTGAGAATCAAAAAATTATTAAATCTAATAATTTATTAGGTCTTGATGATTTTAAAAATATGGATAATAATATAAAAGAAAAAATTAGAATAAATATAACATGTTTTAAGTGCGGAATAGATTCTGTTGAAAAGATAGAAAGGTTTATTGATGTTTTTAAATCATTAGGAATAAAACAATTTATGTTTGCAAATCTAACCAATTTAATAAAAGATTCTTTTCATGATGATAGTTTGGTTGAATATACAACTAATAATAGAATATCAGATAAAGAATTCGATAGTTGGCAACAAACATTAATTAATAAAGGATATAGTTTGAAAAAAGAAATAATAGGATATGCACACTTCGTAAAAATATTAGAAAAAGATGGTATCACACTTGTGTTTAAGAGTAATAGTGAAGTAAATTCTGCTCAAACTCTTATTAACTATTATCGTGAAAACAAATGTTTATTAGAACTTGTTTTAGCACCAAATGGAGATCTTTTTGCTGATTGGAGTTATTCTCAAAAAATTGAATAAGGAAAGGACAATATGGAAATAGAAGTTGTTAATAAATTAATAAAAAATAAAGAAACTATTGCTTCAATGGAATCATGTACAGCTGGATATTTTGCTACTACTATAACAAATGTAGATGGTTCATCAAATGTACTTAAATTTTCAGCTATTACATATTCAAATGAATATAAGATTAAAATGGGTGTTAAAGAAGAAACTATAAATAAATATTCAGTTTATAGTTTTGAAACCACTCACGAAATGAGTAAATGTATAAGTGATTATGCAAATAGTACATATGGAGTAGGTATAAGTGGAATGATAAATAGATTTGATGAATTTAATCCAGGAGGAAAGAATAATCAAATATTTGCAACTATTTATAACAAGAAACATAATAAATATTATGATATTGAAATAATATGCCCAAATAAGAAAAGAATAGAGTGTAAAGGATTTATTGTAAATAAAGTATTAGAAAGATTAAATGAAATAATTGGTGAACAGTATGAGACTATTAGATGAATTAAAAAATAAAAATATTTATATTTATCCTATAAAACAACTAGTATTAACAAAAGAAAAAAATTATAATTTGGATAGAATTAAATCATTAAAAGATTTAAAAACTAGTTTAGTATATAAATCAGTATTAAATACATTGGAAATATTAGAAACTAAAAACACTAAATTTAAAGATTTAATTGCAGAAGTTTTAATATGGATGGATACAGCTAAATGTGGAACAAAAGAAGATATTAGAGAGTGGAAAAAACAAGGATATAATTTATTCACTCATAATATTGGTTCTAGCGAAATATACAAAAAGTATTCTTCAAATTATAATGAAGTAATATATGTTTTAATTAAAACACATGGTCTAATAGGACAGTATATCAAAGGTGAAGTTAATTTAGATACAAATAGAGATTTATATAGTTTAATTGAAAAGAAACTACTTACTAAGAATGAATTAAAAGAAATATTAAGTATTTTAAATGAATGTATAATTAGTGATGTTTCTATTAAAATATATGAAAAAGAAAAAATTCAAATAGAAGAAATAATTAATAAAATAATTAATAATGAATTTGATGAAGAGATATCCATAGTTGATAGACTTGATAAATTAAATGAAGGAATAAGTACTAATGATAAAAAAATAATAAAAGATATTATTAATGATGAAAACGTACATAATAGATTAAAGCAATTGTTTATAAGTAATGAATTATGGTATTATAAATCAGCATTAAAATCTTTTGATATTGATAGTCAAATAAAAATATTATTGATAATTTCAAATTATATAGATGGTAGTAAAGAAATTACATTTGCGCCGCTTATGGAAAACATTTATTTAAATTATAAAAAGATTAAAGTTGTTAACATTTACAAGCAAAGAATAATTGATGCATATTTGAAAAATATGTCTTATAAACAAATTATCAACAATAAAATTAAAAATAATATTAATTTATCTTATTTAATAAAAAGAACGAATACAACTATCGAATTTAATTTTATGTTTTCTAAAGTTGCCAAAAAATTGATTGAGTTTTGTGAAGTAGCATACACAAGTGATAGTTTATATAATAAATCAGTTATATTATTATATGATTTGTTTGGATTTAGAAAAGATAATTATGATAGATTTTATAATGAAATAGATTATTTAGAAACAATGAATTCAACTATTAATAATAAATCAGTGTTACTGGATTATATAGTAGGAGATAAAGTATTAGATGTTGGTCCTGGTGGTGGAGCATTGATGGATTTAATACTAGATACTTACAATGATAAAACAGTGTATGGTATAGATATTTCTAGTAATGTTATTGAAGAACTAAATAAAAAGAAAATAAAAGAGAAAAGAAACTATAACTTGGTAAAAGGAAATGCATTAAATCTAGAAGATTATTTTGAGAAAGATAGTTTTGATACAATTATTTATTCATCAATAATACATGAGTTGTTTTCATACATTACTTATGATAATAAAAAATTTAATCATGAAGTTATTAAAAAAACACTAAAAAGTGCTTATAATATCATTAAAGTTGGAGGAAGAATTATTATTAGAGACGGAATAATGACTAACTCTAATGAGAAAAGAATTATTGAGTTTAAAAATAAAGAAGACATTAACATATTAAAAAGATATGTTAGTGATTTTAAGGGTAGAAAGATTAAATATGAATTAATAGACGATAATAAGGTTATTATGGATATAAATGATTCTATGGAATTTTTATATACTTATACTTGGGGAGAAGAAGCATATCCATTAGAGGTACAAGAACAATTTGGATATTATACTCCAAGTGAATATGAAGAAATGGTTAGAGATACACTAAAAAATTCAAAAATAATTTATTCAAAATCTTTTTTACAAAGCGGTTATCAAACTCATTTAGAAAGTAAAATAAATTATTATGATGAAAACTATAATACTGTAAATCTACCTAATAGTACATATATATTGGTAATAGAAAAAGGAAGTGATAATAATGAAATATAATAGTGAAGAAGAGTTTTTAAAAAACTATGATAATAGTAAATATGAAAAACCTTCAGTAACAAGTGATATAGCTTTGTTTAGCGTCTCTGATGGTGTTCAATCAAATTATAGAAAGCTAAAACAAAAGTATTTTAGTATTTTACTTGTAAAAAGAAATAATTATCCATTTAAAGATAAGTGGTGTTTACCTGGTGGATTTATTTCAAATAATGAAACAAGTGAAGATGCTGCTAGAAGAATTCTTACTAGTGAAACTAATTTACATAATGTTTTTTTAGAACAACTTTATACATTTGATAGTTTAGATAGGGATCCAAGAACGAGAGTAATAAGTATTGCATACATAGGACTAGTTGATAAAAATAAATTAGATGATACATTATTTCCTAATGCATCTTGGTTTAATATAACATCTCTTGAGGATGAAAAATTTATTCATGTTACTTTAGATAATGGAAATGAACAAATTAAATATGTTATTAGAAAAGTATTAAAAGAATCTACTACTGACAGATATTATTTTGAAATAGAGAAAAATGATATGTTAGCATTTGATCATGCTAGAGTTATTACTGCTGGTATGGCAAGACTTAAAAGTAAAATAAGATATACAGATATTGTATTTAATATGATGAGTGAATACTTTACATTAGGTGAATTGCAACAGGTATATGAAGTTATTCTGGGTAAAAAATTATTAGATCCAGCATTTAGAAGAATAATAAAAGACAAAGTAGTTAAAACTGATAAAATGCAAACTGGGGAAGGACATAGACCTAGTGTATTATTTAAATATGTAGGTGAAAGTAATGAGAGAGATTAATAAAATAAGATTTTTTTCAAATGGACTTGAGTTATCTAAACAAATTGAAAAAGAATTAAGAGTTTTGCTTGATGAATATAAATTTGAAGTAGTTGAAGATGAAGAATATGATTTAGCAATTGCTCTTGGTGGAGATGGTGCTTTCTTAAAAATGGTAAAATTTGCTAATTTTAATAGTGATATTTACTATATAGGAATTAACACTGGTACTCTTGGATTTCTACAAGAAATTAGACCGGATAAATTAAAAGAATTTGTAGAAGCGCTAGATAAAAATAATTTTAAAATAGATAAGATAGGTGTCCTTGAAACAAAAATAACAACAGAAGATTCTATATCAAGATACTTTTCAATGAATGAATTAGTTTTAAGAGAACTAGAGTTGAATGTATTCAATGCAGGTATATATGTTGGTGGAGAAAAATTAGAAAACTTTGTAGGAGATGGTCTTTTAATTACAACATCAGTAGGCTCAACTGCATATAATACTAGTTTAAGAGGAGCTATAGTATATAACACACTACATACACTTCAAATAACACCTATTGCTCCAATTAATACAAAAGCATATAGAAGTTTTTTAAATCCAGTAATATTGCCAGAAAAAATGCATATTGAAATATTTCCACTCAAAAAAACTTTACTTGCAGTATTTGATGGAGAAAACAAAAAATATAATAATGTTAAAAAGATTGAGTGCTATGTTAAAAATAAAAAACTTAAATTTTTAAGAATGAAAGAATATAATTTTATTAATATTGTTAATGAAAAAATATTGTCTGATTAATTGAATAAAAAAGTAGAAACAATAATATAATTAGTATGAAAAAAATATTATTTATATTGTTGTTTTTATTTTGTATAAAAATTAATGCTTCAATTGTTGTAATGGATGCTGATTCAAAAAGAGTATTATATTCAAAAAATATGAATGAGCAAAAATTAATAGCATCAACTACTAAAATAATGACAAGTATAATAGCTCTTGAAAATGGAATTTTAAATGATGAATATATAGTTGGTGATGAAATTGATAATATGTATGGTTCAATGATATATATTAAGAAAAATGAAAAATTTTCATTAAATGATTTATTACATGGATTAATGCTTCAAAGTGGAAATGACGCAGCAATGGTTATATCACATAATGTTTTAAAATACGATGATTTTATAGCTCAAATGAATTTAAAAGCATATAGTATTGGAATGTACAATACAACATTTGAAAATCCACATGGTTTAAACGATGATACAAAGAATTATTCAACAGCTTATGATATGGCATTGCTTATGAGATATGCAATTAATAATAAAGATTTTCTAAAAATAACACAAGCAAAAAAATATAAAGTAAATAATTATATATGGTATAACAAAAATAAGTTACTTACAGATTATAAATATTTAATATCAGGAAAAATTGGATATACAAAATCTAGTGGTCCAGTTTTTGTGTCTGCTGCCCGTAAAAATAATAAAACAATAGTAATTGCTTCTATTAATGAAAGTGATAAATTTAATTTACACAAGAATCTATATGAAAAATATTTTAATTTGTATGAAAAATATGAAATACTAAATAAAAATACTTTTTCTTTTAAAGTTAAAAATGATAATTATGATCATTATTATATAAAAAATAACTTTAATATGTTACTCACGAAAGATGAAATTAAAAAATTAGATATTAGAATAACATTAAATGATAATTATAATTATGTTAATGTTTATTTAAATAATGAATTGATTCATACTGAAAAAATATATAAACTTTCATACAAAGAAAGAAATAGTAAAGTTAAAAGTTTATTGTCATTTTTTAAATAATAATGTATAATTTGAACTGGTGATTTTTATGGAAAGATTACAAAAGTATTTAAGTGAATGTGGCATTGCATCAAGACGTAAAAGTGAAGAACTAATTTTAAAGGGAAAAGTTATAGTAAATGATGTAGTAATAAAAGATTTAGGATTTAAAGTTAGTGATAAAGATATTGTTTTAGTTGATAATGTAAAAGTTGAAAGACAAGAAAAGATATACTTTTTATTATATAAACCAGAAAAAACAATATGTTCTGTTCATGATGAAAAGGGTAGACGTACTGTAATTGATTTGATTAACACTAAGGAAAAAATCTTTCCTGTAGGGAGACTTGATTATGATACAAGTGGACTATTACTTTTAACAAATGATGGTGAACTTTCAAATAAACTAACACATCCAAGTGGAAGTGTAACAAAGACATATTATGCTAAAGTAGAAGGAATTGTTTTACCAAATGAAATAAAAGAACTTGAAAAAGGAATAGTTCTTGATGGAGTTAAAACAAAAAAAGCTCAAGCTAAGATAAGAAAAATAGATAAAAAAAATAATAAAAGTTATGTAGAATTAACTATTACAGAAGGAAGAAATCACCAAGTTAAAAATATGTTTAATTATTTTAACCATAAAGTATTAAAACTTAAAAGAATTAGATATGCTATATTTGATTTACAAGGATTAAGCATAGGAGAATATAGGATGTTAACAATTAAAGAAGTAAGACAACTTTACAATTATGTAAAGTAATTACTTCTTTTACTTTATCTTTACAATTTTAATAATTTGAGTTATAATATGTCCGTTTTAAAGGGGGATTATTGTGATAACAAGAAAAGAACTAGGATATATTAATAATTGGCCATCAAGAGTACCATATCCAGGAGAAACTTATTGTATTAAAGTAATGGAAAAGTTAAAAAAATGTTTTGAATTATATAATAAAGACTATTTAAATAGAAAATATACTATTCAATTTAGTAATAATGAAGAAATAGATTTTGAAATATTATATATGAATATTTGTCATATGCTTGGAGTAGACTACAAAAATTTAATGAAAGATATTTTTACTAATTATAGAAGTAATATATTAAGAATAGTTGATGGAACTCAAATTGACTCTTATACATTACTGCAAACTGTTGTTGATAATGCAGAAGATATAATTGAATATGATAGACAAAGAATGGCATGTATGGGACTCAATTATTATAAAATAGGTATTAAATGTGATATATTTTCAAAACTAGCAGATTTATCAGGATTTCATTATGGATGTATTAATTTTGATAAAGATACTTTTGCTCGAGAAAATCCAACATTAACATTTACGCCAAATGCTACAAAATATTTATATACACCTAGTGATGAAGTGGTAAGTCCATACTTTATGATGGGGTTAAAACAAGATGAACATTCCATGGATGTTAAATATATTGTTGAAACCTTAATAGCATGTGAAGATCCATATAAATTTTTTGCAGGTCAAGAAGTTGTAATACCAACACAGATACTTACAGATATAAATGGATTTCTTGCCAAAAATTCCGCAACTCCTGATGAAAAGATAAAACTATTAAGAGAATATCAAAATATAATACATGAATATAAAATAGCAAATGGAATAAATATTTATGGAGACTATTTTTCTATGTTAATGTCTCAAAAGAATCAAGGACAAGAACTTGTATTAAAATAAAATAAGCTTAATAATTAAGCTTATTTTTCTTCTTCAATAACAATTGCTTCACCAGGACAAGATTCAACAAGATTTAATAATTCTGCCTTATCTTCTTCATCAATTATTTCTTTTTTTACTGAACTTAATCCTTCGTCATTGAATTCAAAATATTTTTCACTTTGAGCAACACATAATCCACACCCTATGCATGAATCTTTAACTTTTAATTTTTCCATTACACTTCTCCTTAATAATTAATTATATTTTCATTATAGCATAAAATATGAATTGTTGAAAATAAAATATATTTATGCTATTATTATAATGGTGAATAATATGAGTTCAAGAATGGATAAATATGATAATATTTCACTAGATGAGATGAGTCGTACAAAAAGAAATCAAGATGTTTATAATTCTTCTGATATTGGTGAGTTATCTAGAATTAAAACTAACAATAATGTTAGTGTTATTTCTGATGCAAAAAAAGAAATAGATATTGAAAAAATAAGAAGATATGTTGACTCGTTAAATGATAATACGGAAGAAAAAAGAAAAAGAGTTTCACTTGAACTTCCAGAAGAAGAAAAGGTAGAAGTCAAGAGAAAAGAAGTTAAAGACTATGATATAAATTCTATTCTTGAAAGAGCTAGAGATAAAAGAGAAACAGACTATGAAGAGAACAGACATCGTAAGCTAGATAATACAGGTATAGATATATTAAAAAATATAAAAATCAAAGAAGAAACAGAAAATGAAGTAGACCCAGATATAACTGGACCAATAGATGAATTAAACACAGAGGAAAAAACAATAGTTGATTTAATTCAGGATATTCAAAAAGGCAGTGAAAAGAGTAAGAAAAAAGATTTATTTGAAGAATTGATGGGTGATTCTGATGATACAATAGTTGCACCAATAGACACAGAAGCAAGTAAAGAAGATATTAAAGAAGCACTATTAGGTATGACACAAGACTTAGAAATGATAAAAGAACCTGCAAATGATTTTACTCATGAAATAAACATTGAAAAAGAAGCTTTAAAAGAATTATCAAGTGAAGAAATTGAAAAAGAATTAGATAGTCTTGATGAATCTAATGATTTAGATAAAACAGATGAGTTTGAAACAACAGATGATGTTCCTCAAATAACAGAAATTGACAAGTCTTTCTTTACAAATTCTACAACATTTAGTAAAGCTGATTTTGAGGGATATGAAGACTTAGAAAAAGATGTTAAGAAGAGTAGTGTATTTACAAAAATAGCTATTACAATAATTATACTATTACTAATTGCAACGATAGTTTTAATATTAAACTTTATATTTGATTGGAACTTAATATAAGTTCCTTTTATTTGCATATTATTTATTATGAGAATTAAGTTAAAAAAAAGTGATGTCATATTAATAATAATAGTTTTAATAATAATAGTTTCATTTATTTTTATTAGGATATTTACATATAAAAGTGAACCTATATTATTGGATTATGCAAAAATAAAATCTGTTAATATTATAAGTTCACTAATAAATAACTCTGTAAATAAGATAATATATAAAAACGATTATGATGAGATTATTGAGATAGAAAAAGATAGTAATGGTAACATAACTAATTTAAATTTTAATAATAAAAGTATAAATGAAATATTATATTTAGTAACAAATGATATTTTATATAATATAAAACAACTTGAAAATGGAGAATATAATAATCTAAATGCGGAATATGTTACTAAAAAAGATTCTGTGTATTATGTTCCTATTGGAATTATTAATGATAGTCCAGTATTAGTTAATATTGGGCCTAAAATTCCATTTAAGTTAGATTTTTTAGGAAGTGTTAATAATGAGACAATCACGAATATAAAAGAATATGGTATTAATAGTTCAATGGTAGAAGTGTTTGTCAATTTAAATTTACAGGTTCAAATAATTTTACCATTCAAATCAGAAACATTTAGTGTTAATAAAAATATATTACTCGATAGTAAAATAATTCAAGGTAAAATTCCAAACTATTATGGTGGTATTATTTCAGGAAGTGTAGGTGAATAAAAGTTTAAATGTTTTTAAAAAGGTGATATAATACTTAATAGATTGAGGTGAAATAGTGATTATAGAAGTTGAAAACAACAAGTATAAGTTGATTAAAGATTATAAAGAAGGCTTTGATAAAGATTTGTTTTTAGAAAAATATACGAATTATTTTGAAAACTATGATTATATTGTTGGAGATATAGCTTATTCTAAACTGAGATTAAAAGGTTTTAATAAAAAGAAAAATAAAAATTTTAATAAGATAAATGATTATAATAATTTAGATAAGTACATAAAAGAGAATTGTGCTTATGGTTGTAAATACTTTGTTTTAGAGAAAATAAGTGAAGAAAATAATGTCAAGTAATTGATATTATTTTTTTTGTGTGTTAGAATTAAATAAGATAGGAAGGTGCGTATGAAAAAGATATCTATTAAAAATGTTGATGGTACAATTGAAGAAGTAGACTTAGTAAATGCTTTTAAAATTGGGGATATTAATAAAAGATTTGTAATTTTATCAAAAGGTGAAGTAGTTGACGAGGGAAGAAGTAAAATCTATATATCAGAATTTGTTGAAGAAACACCTGGTATCTATAGTTTAATTGGAATTAATGATGATGAAGTTTGGCAAAAAGTCAAACAGGCTATGAAGGAAATAGTAGAAGGATAGGTGAAGATAATGCAATTAACAAGTGAAGTAGAAAATATTATGAATGGTAGTGTCGTAAGAAAAGAAGGCGCTATTGATAAAGCAATAGGTGTTTCAACTATTAATCTTGAGCCAGATGTAAATGGTATGGTTCCACTATCTAATCAATCTGCTTTTCAATTAGAAACTTCTACATTGATTCAACCTCAGGCACCTAAAGATACTTTAGAAGAAGTACCTATTTCTGTTGCATCAACAGAAGATTTAGGATCTTTTAATATTCCATCACCAACAGCACAAATTGTTAATGAGGAAATTCCTGAAGCTGAAAAAGTAGATGTACCTTTAAATATTGCTATGCCTCAAATGCCTGATACTATATTAGCAGAAGAGCCATCTAGCGTTAATAATGATTTATTTGCAACAACTCAAATTGAAAATCCTACTCAAGCACCTGCAGAAGTAGCGCCAGCTCCAGCACCAGCTGAGGTAGTTGCAGCTCCT
>CAMKNB010000019.1 GCA_946414095.1 uncultured Mycoplasmatota bacterium | reverse complement strand
AAAATTATTATATCAAAATATAGTATATATTTCTATTAAAAAATGTTATTATATTTATGGTGATAAAATGAAACAATATATAGAAGAATATATAAAAGAAATTGAAAATAAAATAAGTACAAAAGTAACTACAAAAGATATAGAAGAATTAAAACTAAAAATTAGTTTTTTTAGTCATGAAAGATTAATTCATTTAATAGTTACAATGTTTTTTGCATTGTTTACTTTAATATTTATATATTTTTCATTAACTTTTAGTAGTATATTATATACAGTTATAACTTTACTATTTTTAGTAATATTAGTGTTTTATATTTTCCATTATTACTTTTTAGAAAATAGTGTACAGAAATTATATAGAATATATGATGAATGTATAAAAAAAGCAAAATAATTTATTGATATAAATTTTTTAAATTTGTATAATTATATATATGGTGAGGAATATGGATAGTAAGCTAAATAGATTTTTTAATGCAATAAATTTTGATCAAAAATACTATAACTATTTTGAAAATGCATCTGTTAAAGATGTTCTTTTGACTAGAAAAACAAATAAAATGACTATAATACTATCTATAGAAAATACTCTACCTATAGACGTTTTTTTATATCTTTATACAACTGGTAAAACAATCAATTCTGAGGGAGATGTTAGATATAAATTTATTGTAAATAATAGTAATTATTTTAATGAATATTTTAATTATTATTTTGATATTCTTGTAAGTAAATGTCCAATGTTAAAATCTATTGATAGAGATAAAATAGTAATTAATGAATCTAATATTACATTTAATGTATTAAATACTTTTGAAAAAGACAAAATTGAATCTCTAAGTGAAAAAATAGAAACATTTTTAACTGATATGGGATTCGATGATGTAAGTGTTACAGCAATTATTAGTGAAGAAGTTAGAAAAGAATTTGAAAGTGTAAAAGATAAAATAGAAGTTAATAATACTAAAAAAGAAATAAAAGTTATTAAGGGAAAAAGTATATTTGGAGAAGTGTCTAAAATAAAGAACCTAATTAATAATGAAAATAACGTAGTTATAATAGGAGAAGTATTTGGCGTTGATTCAAGAAGTACACAAAGTGGCTGGTATATTATTACTGTTAAAATAACTGATAATACTGATAGTATTATTTCAAATATATTTACTAAAGATGAAAGTGAATTTAATTATTTGTGCTCAAATATTAAAAAAGGTAAATGGTATAAGTTTAAAGGGAATGTTAAATTTAATACAAGAAGTAACGATTTTGAATATGGCATTAATGATATAGAGGAGTTTGATTATGAAGAAGCTAAAAGAGTAGACAATGCTCCAGTTAAACGTGTTGAACTTCATGCTCATACTATGATGAGTCAAATGGATGCTGTAACTAAACTTGATTTAAAAGAACATACTTGTGAATTGATTACAAGATGTATTGATATGGGCTATAGAGGTGTAGCAATTACTGACCATAATGGTTGTCAAGCATTTCCAATAGCTTATCAATTAATTAAAAAACATAATAAAAAAGTAGAAGATAAAAATAAAAAATTTAAAGGTATTTATGGAACTGAACTTACACTAGTAGATGATATGATTACTATTGTAACTAGGCCAACAGATGAAGTATTACTTGAAAGTGAATTTGTAGTTTTTGATACAGAAACTACTGGGTTTAATGCTGCTAATGGAGATGTGATGATTGAAATTGGAGCAGTTAAGATTAAGAATGGAGTAATAACTGATAGATTTGACGAACTTATAAATCCAGGACGTCACATACCTGATAAAATAACAGAACTTACTGAAATTACTGATGATATGGTTAAAGATGCTTTAAATGAAGAAGAAGCAACTAAAAAGTTTTTAGAATGGATTGGCTCTTTACCACTTGTTGCTCATAATGCAAAATTTGATATTGGATTTTTAGAAATGGCCATCAAAAAGTACAAACTTAAAGAACTTAAAAATACAGTTATAGATACATTAGAATTATCAAGAGCATTAGATCAAGGATTTGCTCGTCATAGTTTGTCTGCACTTGTTAAAAGATATAATGTACCATTTGATGAAGAGAGCCATCATAGAGGAGATTATGATGCTGAAGGTACTGCTCTAGTATTTTATAAAATGTGCAGAAAATTAAATAGCCAAAATATTGAAAAAATTAGTGATATAGATAGTTTGGTTTCTAAAGATGAGATATATAAATTTGGTAGAACTTATCATTTTAATGCACTTGCTATTAATAGAGAAGGACTTAAAAATTTATTTAAAATTATTTCACTTGCAAATACAACATATTTATATAAAACGCCTAGAATACTTAGAAGTAAGTTAAATGAACTTAGAAATGGTTTATTAATTGGTAGTGGTTGTTATGAATCTGAGGTTTTTATTGAAGCGAGAACTAAAGATGGAGAAGAACTTACAAATATAATTAATTTTTATGATTATGTTGAAGTACAACCGCCTGAAGTATATGATCATTTAATCCAAACAAGTGATTTTGCAAATATTTTAGAACTTAAAAATCATATTAAAAAGGTTATAGATGCTACTAAGAATGCTGGAAAAATAATAGTTGCAACAGGAGATGTTCATCATTTTGATAGAGAAGATAAAATATATAGAGAAATAATTATAAATCAAAAAGTTCCAGGAGGAGGCAGACATCCACTTGCTAAAACAGATATTACAAATATTCCTTCTCAGCATTTTAGAACAACAGAAGAAATGCTAGAAGATTTTGATTTTTTAGGCAAAGATTTAGCATATGAAATTGTTGTAGAAAATACAAATAAAGTATGTGATATGATTGGTGAATTTGAAGTAATTATTGATACTGGAGGAGTTCCATTTAGTCCAAGAGTTAGAAGCGATGATGGAAAAAGTTATCTAGATTGTCCAAGAGTTGTTACTGATTTAGTATTTGAAAAGGCAGAATCTTGGTATGGTAATCCTCTTTCTCATAACATTGAAGAAAGAATTAGTAAGGAACTTTATGGAGATGCAGTATATAATTATTGGAACAATAAAATAAAAGAAGAAAATCCAAATATTACAGAAGAAGAATTAATTAGTTCAACTTTTGAAAAACTTCACGAAACACTTGTTAGTGGTTTTGATAAAGTAAAAGAATTAATGAGAGAAGTTGTTTTATCTAAATGGACAAGTGAAGATGGAGAACAAACAGATGATGCTGTAAATAAAAAGATAAAAAAAGAATTAGGTGGTATTATTGGAGGAGGATTTGATCCAATATACTTAATAGCTCAAAGACTTGTAAAGCACTCAAATGATGATGGATACTTAGTTGGTTCAAGAGGTAGTGTTGGTAGTAGTTTTGTAGCAACATTAATGGGAATTTCTGAAGTAAATCCACTTCCTGCTCATTATAGATGTACTAATTGTCAATATAGCTTATTTAAAGATGAAAATGGTAATGCACTTGGTGCTACATATTCAAGTGGATTTGATTTACCTGATAAAGAATGTCCTAAATGTGGTACAATGATGAAAAAAGATGGACAAGATATGCCATTTGCAACATTCCTTGGATTTAATGCAGATAAAGTACCAGATATTGATCTTAACTTTTCAGATTTAAATCAAGCCAGTGCTCATGAATACACAAAAGTATTATTTGGAGTAGATAATGTTTATAGAGCTGGAACAATAGGTACAGTAGCAGATAAAACTGCATATGGTTTTGTAAAAGGATATTTTGAAGATAAAGGAATATTTGATAAAAGAAGTTGTGAAATAGAAAGACTAGCTGAAGGATGTACAGGAGTTAAAAGAACTACTGGGCAACATCCAGGTGGAATTGTAGTTGTTCCAGATTACATGGATGTTTCAGAGTTTACTCCTTTCCAATTTCCAGCAGATGATCCTTCTTCACCTTGGAGAACAACCCACTTCGATTATCACTCAATTGAAGAAGACTTATTAAAATTAGATATATTGGGTCACTCAGATCCTACACAATTAAGACTTATTCAAGACCTTTCTCATACAGATGTAAGTGAAGTGCCAATGGATGATAAAGAAACAATGAGTATTTTTTCATCATTAAAAGCACTTAATGTAACAGAAGAACAAATAATGTGTCCAACTGGAACTTTAGGTATTCCAGAATTTGGTACACCATTTACTATAAGTATGGTTGAAGAGACTAAACCAACAACATTCGCAGAACTTGTTAAAATATCAGGTCTTTCTCATGGTACTGATGTTTGGCTTGGTAATGCTCAAGAATTAATTAAAAATAATATTGTTCCCTTTAAAGAAGTTATTGGTTGTCGTGATGATATTATGGTCTACTTAATGTATAAAGGATTAAAGCCAATAAAAGCATTTAAGATAATGGAATTTGTTAGAAAAGGAAAAGCAAGTAAAGATCCAGCAGGTTGGGAAGAACATAAACAAACAATGATAGACGCTGGTATTGAAGATTGGTTTATTGATTCATGTGAAAAAATTAAGTACATGTTTCCAAAAGCTCATGCTGCCGCTTATGTTACAAGTGCATTTAGAATAGCTTGGTATAAAGTACATATGCCAGTATATTTTTATGCTTCATGGTTTTCAACTAAAGCAACTGATTTTGATATCGAATCAATGATTAAAGGATATGACGCTATTAAAAATAGACTTACTGAAATAAAAGATAAAGGATTTGATGCTTCAAATAAAGAAAGTGGTATAAAAGAATCATTAAATGTTGCATTAGAAGCAAGTGCAAGAGGAATTAAAGTTGCAAACTTTGATTTATATAAAAGCAAAGCACTTACATTTGATGTACTTGATGATACTACAATGATACCTCCATTTATATCAATTGATGGACTAGGCGAAGTAGTAGCTAAAAATATAGAAGAAGAAGCAAGCAAAAAGCCATTTGTTAGTATTGAAGAATTCCAAAATAGATGTAAAGTATCTCAAACTTTAATTGATAAAATGAGGGGTATGGGATTATTTAAAGGAATGCCAGAAAGTTCACAATTAAGTCTATTTGACTTTGGAATGGAGTAAAACATGAAAATAGTAGTACTTGGAAGTAGTAGTAGTGGTAACTCTACATATGTAGAGATGAATAATAAAAAGTTTTTAATAGATGTTGGTCTTGGATTTAATGATATTAAAAACAAACTATCTAGTCTTGGTGTTTATGCAGATGATATTGACTTTATTATTATTACTCATGCTCATATTGATCATGTTAAAAGTTTGCACTCATTTTCAAGAGTATATAATACGAAAATATATATAGCTCGTGAAACATACAACGAATATATAAAAAAAGATTATTTGAATAATTTTGAATTCATAGATGATGTAGAAATAATAGATGATATAAAAGTTACAAAGATACCAATATCTCATGATAAAAAAGGATTTGGATATGTATTTGAATATAATAATATTTCATTTGTGTATATTACAGATACTGGTATGATACATTCAAAATATCATGAGAAACTAAAAAATAAGACAATTTACTTACTTGAAAGTAATCATGATGTAGAAATGGAAATGAACGGTCATAAAGATTATTATACTAAAATTAGAAATACAGGTGATATGGGACACTTGTCTAATGATGAATGTGCTATGTATTTAAGCCATTTTATTGGTAATAATACTAAAATTGTCATGCTTATGCATATAAGTGAGCATGATAATACATATGATCTTGCATATAATGTAAATAGAGAAGCATTAGATGAAAGAATAAAACTTTATATTTCTCACAAAGATGAACTAAGCGAAGTAATAGAGATTGAATAAAACAATAAAATATGATATTATGAATATGTAAGAAATTCTTACATAAAATAAAAAAGGAACACTTAATAATCTCGTGTTGAGTGTTGCCATATTTAAATGGTCCACCTAAATCATAAGATGAGTTAGGTGGTTTTCTTTTATATTAGTACTATAAATAGTAAAAATAATAAAAGGATAATAATAATTACTAAAGCAAAAATTAAAAAATCTTTCTTGTTCATTATATTGCCTCCTTTCTATAAATAGAAAACAGGCACCACCCAACTTATTAAGTATTCCATAATAATTATATCATGTATAGTTATACATTACAAACAAATATTTGCATTTTAATAATTGATTGAATAAAACAATAAAATATGATATTATGAATATGTAAGAAATTCTTACATAAAATAAAAAAGGAACACTTAATAATCTCGTGTTGAGTGTTGCCATATTTAAATGGTCCACCTAAATCATAAGATGAGTTAGGTGGTTTTCTTTTATATTAGTACTATAAATAGTAAAAATAATAAAAGGATAATAATAATTACTAAAGCAAAAATTAAAAAATCTTTCTTGTTCATTATATTGCCTCCTTTCTATAAATAGAAAACAGGCACCACCCAACTTATTAAGTATTCCATAATAATTATATCATGTATAGTTATACATTACAAACAAATATTTGTGTTTTTAAAGTAATTGTATTATATTTATGGTTTTTATCTTAAATTTATTATATAATAATACTTAATTTTAGAAGTGGTGTAATTATGAATGATAATGTTAGAAAAGTTAATAAAAAAATTTCTACAAAAACTTTAGATAAAAGTGTAAAAATAAAAGATATATCTTTTGTAGAAAAACCTAATTCTGATTATTTTAATGTTAGAAAAGATGATATTATTTCAATACTTGAAAATAGTGATTTATCAAAAGAACTATTAATATTTTATAGAGTACTTTTAACTAATTTTAATGAAAATGATTTAAATACCTTTTATCATAATATTAGATCACTTAAAATAGATGAATTTAGTGGAAATGTATCAAAAAGTAAAAATGTAGCATTTGAAACTCTTGCCTTTTATAAGTTTATTGTTAATACGATATATATTAAAGATAAAAATAAAATTGATACACTATATCATGAATTATTTCATATGAGTACTGCTAAAAGAGAAAAAAATGTTTTATTTGCTGGTTTTAGAACAATAGATGTTAATAATAATATTGAATTTGGTGAAGGAATTAATGAAGGATATACTCAAATACTTGCTGAAAGATATTTTGGTAATTCTACTAAAGGAAATTATAATATTTTTGTTTACATTATGCTTTTAGTTGAGAGAATTGTTGGCAAAGAAAAAATGCAAAGTTTATATATGCAGTCTAGTTTGTATGGACTAATTGATGAACTTAAAAAATATGCAAGTTTTGAAGATATTAGTAGATTTATTACATATACTGATTATTTAATTAGAAATATATATACAAAGAATAATAGTGATAAGAAAGTAGCTATTATGGGTGAAATGTGTAAATATATAAATATGTTTATTGTAAATACATGTATAAATAAATGGAAACTTAATCCACCTCAAACTGATGAAGAATATCATATTATGGGTAAAGAAATAGAATATTTTTTAAATTCAACATTAACAGTTATTTATAATAGCAATAAATCAATTAATTGTTCAATAATTGATAATGAAGACTTTATGATGAAAATAGTTGACGATTTAGATGAGCTTGACATAGACCTAAATTTTTCAAAAGAAAAGAAACTAGTATAACTTTATAATTTTTAAATATTATAGTATAATAATTAATAGTAGTTAAAATTGAGGTGTAATATGTATAAGAAAACATATGTCGAAGTAAATTTAGATAATATTAAAAATAATGTAAAAACTATTATTACCAAATATAATAAATATAAATATCGTATTGGTATGGTTAAATCATATGCATATGGTCATGGAATGTATATAGTTAATTCATTAATTGAGTCTGGTATTAATTATTTAGCTGTTTCATCATTAGATGAAGCACTATGTATTAGAGAATATAATAAAAATATTCCAGTATTAATAACTGAAATAATTGATGAAGATTTAATAGATACTGCAGTATCAAACAATATAACTTTAACTATAGATAATATAGAGTATTTAAAAAAATTAAAAGATAAAAAGTGTAAAATACATATTAAACTGAATACTGGTATGAATAGATTAGGTGTTTCTACAAAAGAAGATTTTAATAGAATTTATGACTATATAGAAAATAACGATAATATTCTGTTAGAAGGAATATATACTCATTTTGCAACACCTGGTATTAATGATATATATTATGACTTACAAATAAAAAGATTTAAAGAAATTACAAATGATATAGATTTAAAGAAAATACCAATTGTTCATTTAAGTAGTAGTTTTATGCTATTAAATCATCCAAAAATTGACTTTGAAAATGGATTTAGAATTGGAACTATTATGTATGGTTATGATATAACATTATCTGAATATGGTGAATCTTTTAAAGAAAAATTAAAGAAATTTAGAGATGATATGTATATTAAGAAAAACCATATTTCTCCAGTAATAAGAGGCGTTAAAATCAATTTAAAACCAGCTTTAAAAATTAAAACTAATATAATGGAAATTAGAGAAGTTAAAAAAGGAGAAATATTAGGATACGGTAACCACGTATTAAAACAAGATACTAAAATAGCTGTTCTTCCAATTGGATATGAATCTGGTATTGGAACAAATACAAATGGAAGATATGTATTAATTAATAAAAAGAAATATGAAGTGTTAAGTCCAATATGTATGTGTATGATGTTTGTGAAAATAGATGATTCAGTTAAATCTAGTGATGAAGTAACTATTTTAGGAGATGATCTTACACTAGGATACTTTAGTAGATTAAATAATAAAGGTATACAAGAAACACTGTCAACTATAGATAAAAGTATGAAAAGATTATATACTAAAAATGGTAAAATAGTTGGTGAAATATAGGAGGAAATTATGTCAGTAAAGAGTTTAATGGTAAGAAAAGTAAAAGCAATAGATAAGGAAAAATTAAATAAGTTATCTCATGATATAGCTAAGCGTAATAATAAAAGTGTATTATATGTAAAATTTGATATGATTAAAAATTTTATTAGATATGGAATAGGGTACACTGATTATTTAAAAGGTGATTATATTAATTTAACAAAAGAACAAAAGAAAACATACGTTACTACAAAATCATTTTATAAATTATTACATTATTTAAATAATCCAAAATATGATGCATGTATGTCAGATAAGTTAGTATTTAATAAAATATTTAGTAAATATTTAGGACGTGAGTGGATTGATATTAGAGTTACTAGTTTAGATGAATTTAAATCATTTTTAAAAGGTAAAAAAACTATATTTGCAAAACCACCTACAGATTTTGGTGGTCATGGAATACAAAAAATAACTGTTAAAGAAATAAAAGATGTTGAAAAATTATATGAAGAATTAAAAAAGAAAAAACTAAATTTAATAGAAGATGGTCTTGTTCAACATGAAGAATTAAATAAAATTAATCCATATGCAGTTAATTCATTTAGAATTGTTACACTTGTTAAGGATGGTAAAGCTTATATACTAGCTAACGCATTAAGAATAAATGTAGATGATAATCCTGCAATTGGATGTCAAGATGCATATATGAGACTTAATGAACAAGGAATTATATGTAGTAGAGTAATTGATGATGTTGCTAATGTGTATGAAGAACATCCACTTGCTAAAATAAAATTTAACACAGTAAAAGTACCATATGTAAAAGAAGCATTCAAAATGGCTTTAGAAGCAGCATTAGTGGTTCCAGAAGTAAGATATGTAGGATGGGATTTTGCAATTACTGAAAATGGTCCTGTTATAATGGAAGGTAATGAATATCCAAGTTATGGTCTTGTACAATATTATCTATTTAATGATGAACATGAAGGACACTTAGCTCAAATAAGCAAAATTCTTGGAAAAGAAATGGATAAAATAGATTTATGAAAAGTAAATTAAAGAAAAATACATTTGTACAAGGAACATTAATTGCATCTGCTTCATTAATATTTATTAAAATACTTGGTGCAGTATATGTTATTCCTTTTTACAAAATAGTAGGGGACTATGGTGGAACATTATATAGTTATGCATATAGTATCTATAGTTTATTTTTAAATATATCTACGGCAGGTATTCCTATTGCTATGAGTATGATAGTTAGTGAATACTTAGCTTTAGAAATGTATGATGCGAAAGAAAAATCTAGAAAAGTTGGAAATAAATTAATAGCGCTTTTAGCAATACTATCGTTTTCAATAGTATTTTTTGCATCTCCATTGCTTGCAAAATTTTTACTTTCAAATAAAAGTGGAGGACATAATGTAAAAGATGTAATATTAGTTATTAAATCAATTTCATTTTGCTTACTTATAATTCCATTTTTAAGTGTACTGAAAGGCTATTTACAAGGGCATAAATATATATCTGCAACATCAATTTCTCAAGTATTAGAACAAATTGTAAGAATACTTGTAGTATTAGTAGGATCATATGTAGCTATAAACATTCTTGGTAAGAGTTCTAGTACTGGGGTTGCAATTGCTCTTTCTGGCGCATTTTTTGGAGGTTTAGCAGCTTATATTTATTTGAGAATTAAAGTTAAAAATAATAAGAGTGCATTTCCAACTTCTAAGAAGAAAGATAATGTATCAAATAAAATTATTGCTAAAAAGATACTTACTTATTCAATTCCAATAGTAATGGTTGCTATTATTGATAATCTTTATACATTAGTAGATATTAGACTTATTGTAAGAGGATTAAATATAGTTGGATATAGTGCTATGGAAAGTGAAACAATATCATCTATTGTTGCTACATGGGCTCCTAAAATATGTACTATAATAATTGCAATAGCAACAGCTCTTACAACAAATATTATTCCTCATGTTACTTCAAGTTTCATTAAAAAAGATTTTGAAGGAGTGAATTATAGAATAAATCAAGCATTATCTACAATGCTTATTATTACAATACCAATGTCAATATTACTATTAATATTATCTAAAGAAGCATATACAATATTCTATGGACCTAGTAAATATGGAACATTAATACTTAGTGCTTCTGCAATTAGTCATATATTATTTGGTACTTGGACAGTTTTAAATACATCGCTTCAAAGTTTAAAGAAGTTTAAAATCATTTATTTAAATTCTGGCATTGGACTTGCATGTAATGCACTACTTGATATTCCAATGATAATACTTCTAAATAAATTAGGACTTCCTGCATATATTGGAACAGTAATTGCAACTTGTATTGGTTATATTATATCAATAACAATTGTAATGAAATACTTAAAGAAAGAAATGAATTTTAACTTCAAAAAGACATTAGAATTATTAAAAAATATAATTATTCCAATTGTAGTTATGATAATACCAATATTAATAATAAGACATTTTATTACATTTAATCTAACTAGAATGACTTCATTATTATCAGTTGTATTATATGGATTATTAGGAGTAGCAATATATTTATTTATAACATATAAAAATGGTTCATTAAATACAGTATTTGGTGAAGAATTTATTAATAATATTTTTAGAAAACTACATTTAAAGAAGTAGAAAAGACCCGTAAAATTGACTTTTTACGGGTTTTATGGTATAATGTACACGTTTTTAAAAGGGGTTTTGAAAATGAATGAAGGAGTTAAAAATAAAGTAAGAGATTCTATTCACTTTGATTTTGAAAGAAAAAATAATGAGGGATTAAATTGTTATGCTTATGCTATTGGTATAGATTTAAAAGAAAAAGATGTATGCTCTTATGCATTTAATCCTGGCCAAATGGGAACATATATAACATATAGTGATGACTATGATTTATATAAAACTATGTGTACTTTATTATATAGTAAATCATTTGAAGAAAGATTTATGTTTGATATGCAAGCTCTTGATATAGATGTTGACTATGCAAGTGAGAGTGAAGATAGTGAATACATTGATAATGAAGGATACTTTAATTGGTTAGTAGCGATGTATAAATTAAAGCCAAGATTTTTGCAATTATCTGATTTACATTTTTTAAGAAAAACTGCTTCAGGCATATGGGTTCATAAATTAGGACATGATGGTAATCCATCTAATTTAGATGAAAATGGTAATATTATTACAACTTTACCAGAACAACTAGCATACTCTAAAAAAAGAGTATATAATAATCCTAGTGTATATAAACTTAGAATGAAGAGGTAAAGTATGAGAAAACCATTAATTGGAATAATTACTTACAGAAATGTAGGTGAAGAAGATAAACCATATAGTGACTTTATAAAATTTCAAAGTATTTATATTAAATATATTATGGATGCAGGTGGAATACCAATAGGTCTATCTTTTCCATATGGAATATATAAAGAAGAAAATATAAGTATGTGTGATGCATTTTTATTTACTGGGGGTAGTTTAATAGAAAGTTATCAAATAGAAGTATTAAACTATGCCATTAATAATAAAAAGAGTATTCTTGCTATATGTAATGGTCTTCAAACAATTGCTGGTTATGAATGGTTAAGAAAAGAATTTAATTATGAAATGGATAATAAAAAAATAGAAACATTCTTTAACTCTAAAAAAGAAAAACATTTTTTAAAGAAAGTATCTAATCATAATAAATTAAACCCATTTTATTTATCTAGAATTGATGAAAGTAAGCATAAAGTTATTTTAAATAAAAATAGTAATATATATAAAATATTTAAGAAAGATGTAATAGAAGAACCCTCTTTGCATGAATATGCTTCATGCGATAATATATTTGATGATAATAGTTTATTTGAAGTTGTTGGTGTTTCTGAAGATAATACAATTGAAGTAGTTGAATCAAAAGATAAAGACTATTTCGCTATTGGTACTCAATTTCATATAGAACTAGAAGAGTATAATAAATGTTTATTTAATAAATTTATAAAGGAATCTCTAAAATAGCGATTCTTTTAATTTGTTTCTTTTTCTTTATAAAAATTCAATAATGTTATATAATAATTTTAGATTGATATATTTAAAATAAATAATGTAAAGGAACAAATATATGAAAAAAAGAGTAATTCTAATCGATGGAAACAATTTATTATTTAGAAGTTATTATGCTACTGCATATACTGGAAATTTAATGAAAAATTCAAAAGGAATTCCAACTAATGGTCTTTTTGGATTTGTTAATATGATGAATAAAATTATAAGTGAAGAAAATCCTGAATATGTTATGGTAGCTTTTGATAAAGGACATAACTTTAGGCAAGATATGTATGATGGATATAAAGATGGTAGAATTGAAACACCAGGAGATTTAAAAGTTCAATTTCCAATTGCTAAAGAATTATGTACACTTATGGGTATTAAATATATTGAACAAGATAATTATGAAGCTGATGATATAATTGGTACATTTGCTCGTATGGCAGATGAAGATAAAAACTATAATGCTACAATTATAAGTAGTGATAAAGATTTACTTCAATTAATTAGTGATGAAGTAGATGTTAAACTACTAAAACAAAAAGATTATATAATGATGAATAATCAAACTTTTTTTGATACTTATGGTATTACTCCAATACACATGATAGATTTAAAAAGCTTAATGGGAGATGCTAGTGATAATATACCTGGTGTTAAAGGAATAGGTGAAAAAACTGCTCTTTCTTTATTACAAAAATATGGCACTTTAGACTCTGTATACGAACATATAGATGAGATAAGCGGAAAAACAAAAGAAAAACTTATTAATGATAAAGATAATGCATATTTTTCATATAAATTAGCTACTATATATAAAAATATTGATTTTAAATATACATTTGATGATATTAAATATAATGGTCCTAAAACAAATGAATTGATAGAAAAATATAAAGAATTAGAATTTAATTCATTCTTAAAAAGTATTCCTAAAAAAATAGAAACAAAATCTAATAAATATGAAATAGTAAAAGGAAGAATTGAACTTGATTCTAAATATAGTTTTTATTTAGAACTTGATGGTACTAATTATCATGAATCTAATATGATTGGTGCTTCTATTTATGATGGGAAGAATTTATATTATTTAGATAAAGCTGCATTAATGTTAAATAAAGATGTACTTAAAAATGTTTTAGTTACATTTGATAATAAGAAAAATATTGTTTATCTAAATAGATTAGGTATAAAAATTGATGCTAAATTCGATCTTTTAATTGCCTCTTATTTATTAGAATATAATGTTAAAGATGATATTTCATATTTAAGTACAACATATGGAATAGAAATACCTTATTATACAAGTATTATTAGTAAAAAGAATGAATTAAGTGAAGAAGAAAAAATAACTGCTATAGTCAATAAAGCAAAATTTTTATATGATGTTTATCAAGAATTTAATGAAAAACTAAAAACAGAAGAATTATATGATTTATATTATGATATGGAGCATCCATTAATTGAAGTATTATCAAGTATGGAAATTGAAGGAATTAATGTTGATAGTAGTGTAATTGATGAATTAAAAAGTGATATTAAAGTAAAACTAGAGTTACTAGAAGACACAATTTATAATCTAGCAGGAGAAATATTTAATATTTCAAGTCCAAAGCAACTAGGTGATATATTATATGAAAAATTAAAGTTTCCTAGAGGAAGAGGTAAAAATGCTACTAGTACTGCTCATGATGTGTTAGTTAAATACATTGATTATCATCCAATAGTAAAAGAAATACTTGAATATAGAAATTTAAGTAAATTATATACAACTTATTTAAATACATTTAATGACTATATTCATGAAGATGGTAAAATACATACTATTTATCTTCAAACTGGTACTCGTACTGGGAGATTATCTTCAATTGAACCAAATTTACAAAATATTCCAGTTAGAAGTGAAGAAGGCAAAAAAATTAGAAAAGCATTTTTACCAAGCAAAGACTCAGTTCTTTTGTCAAGTGATTACTCTCAAATTGAACTTAGAGTACTTGCTCATATAAGTGACTCTGATAGTTTAAAAAAAGCATTTATAAATGATGAAGATATACATACACATGTAGCTTGTGATATCTTTGATAAAGATGAAATAAGTGTCACTCCTAATGAAAGACGAATTGCTAAAAGCGTTATATTTGGTATAGTTTATGGAATAAGCGGATATGGTCTTGGTGAAAACTTAGATATAAGTGCAACTGAAGCTAAAAAATATATCGATAAATATTTACATTTATATCCAGAAGTAGATAATTATATGAAAAGTATAGTTGAAAAAACAAGAAATCTAGGATATGTAAGAACATTATTTAATAGAAAAAGAACAATTGAAGAAATTAAAAATACAAATTATTTAATTCGTTCAATGGGAGACAGGATGGCTCTAAATACTCCAATACAGGGTAGTGCAGCTGATATATTAAAACTTGCCATGATTAAACTTTATAAAGAATTAAAAGAAAAAGGATATAAAACAAAAATGCTTCTTCAAGTACATGATGAATTAATATTTGACGTTCCAAATAATGAATTAGAAGAAGTAAAAGAACTAGTAAAAAATACAATGGAGGGTATTTATAAATTGTCAGTTCCATTAAAAGTATCAATTGATTATGGTAAAAACTGGTATGAAGCAAAGTAACAATTTAATTGTTACTTTTTGTTTACTAAATTTACATTTTTTATTATAATAATTATGGATAATAATTGACTTGTTGAAATTTATAGATTTATCTTTATTGGATGTTACTAATCTAAAACTATCTAATTTAGATTTAAGAGATACTAATATTAGAATTAATCCTCAAATTATTTTTAACAAAGACCTTAGTAATTCAAAATTGTCTGATAGTAATGTAGTTTGGGCTTCATTTAAAGATGTTGATTTAAGAGGTGCAGATATTAGTGATGAAAAAGAAAGTTATGATATAGAATATGCCATAATTGATGAATCAACAAAATTGCCAATTAATTATGTTGAAAGTAAAAAATTAGATTAATAAAAAGCACTGTAATAATTAATCAGTGCTTTTAATTGGTTTATTTTTAATTTCTTGAGTATTAATATCTTCATAAATTAGAGAGTAAATATTAGTAGCTCTTTTTTCAATATTCAATGTTTTATACTTATTAGTATCATATTTATTTAATATAGGAGTACTAATGTCTTTTTTAATACTATTTAAATATTTTTGGCCTTTACTATTAAATCCAAGTATTCTTATATATTCTAAATCTTTGATAGATTTATTTTCTTCTTTTGTAAGAGAACATAATATATGATTTAGCATTCTAGATATTTTATTGTATGTATATCTTTTCGTTTTAATATTTTGAATTAGTTCTTCTATGTCATTGGATTTATTAATTGAATCTTTAATTCTTTTATTTAATCCTTCATCTACATCTAAGTATTTTTCTAATGTGTCTTCAGAAATAATTTTATATTTTAAATATTCAAAATATTTAGTATCTATTTTTTTATTTTTAAGTATATTATATGTGTCAATTGGAACATACTTTTTAATATCAATGTTATTTAATAATTTATTTCTTATATTAGATGCAGATATTATTTTATCATTAGATAATATATCATGATAATCATTAGTTCTTTTAATATTTAAAAGTTCAATATTATAATTATTTTTTAATATTTCTTTTATGTATGAAAGCGCTAATAAATCATTTGGTGTATTTATAGTAGTACCATTTAACTCTTTTAGAGCATTATTTAAGGCTGTAGGATAGTTTATTCCATCATTAAGATATTCTTTTACCTTTATATCAAAATTTTTATTATAAACTTGTATTTTAGCATTATTTACAATATCATCTATATTATCACTTTCACTTCCAAAACATAATGTATCTATTTTTAATTCGTTTAATAATTTGATACTATATTTAGCAAATATATCACTACCTTGAGTAGAGTATAAATAGGGAAGTTCTATTACAATATCTATTCCATTATTTAGTGCTATTTTAGTTTTATCCCATTTATTTAATATTGATATGTTTCCCCTTTGAGTAAATGTTGAAGACATGCAAACAACGATTAAAGAATCTTTATATTTTTCTTTAATCTTATCAATTTGATATTTATGTCCATTATGAAATGGATTATATTCAGCAACAATTCCAATTATTTTCATAAAAATTCCTTCTTTTTTCGATTGTATTATATCAAATAATTATAAATTCATCAATTTTTAAAGATTTTACTTGATATTTTTGTAGATTTATGAGAAAATACTTTAGCAATGCAAAAAAGTTTATAAACTATAAAACGCGCGAAGGAGGAATAAAAATGAAATTAGATATCACTTTATTTGGTGCACTACCTTTTAGAAGAATTAGTAAAACTGCTAAAAGACAAAGAAGAACTCATTTAAAGAAATCTGCTCCAACAACTACTACTTGTAGTAATTGTGGTGCTGTAGTAGCTCCACATAGAGCTTGTACAAAATGTGGTTACTATAAAGGAAAAGAAACTTTAAAAGTAAAAAAGGATGAAGAATAATAAAATAAGACAAATGTCTTATTTTTTATTGTAAAAATGATTAATTAAATGTTACAATAATATTGGTGATTATATATGAATAAAAAAGGTTTTACATTAGTTGAGATAATTGCAATAGTAGCTATATTAGCAATACTAGTAATAATAGCTGCACCTAACGTTATGAAATTATTTAGAGAAGGTAAAGAAAAAACAATGGTAATACAAGAAAATGAAGTATTGGATGCTGCAAAATTATATCTAGAAGATTATTGTAGAAATCCAATAAGTAGTAATTACTTGCAAGAATGTAATGATAATAAATATGAATTATTTCTTTTTGGTGATGTAAATAATGATAGTAATGTTGATAACCTTGATTTGATTAAATTAAGGAAACATGTAAATAATGATGGAAATATTGATGCTGCAATAATTGAAAGAGGAGATTTAAATGTTGATGGAAAAGTTGATGATAATGATTTACAAATAATAAGAGAGTATCTTGCAGGTGCAACTGATATTAACCTGGAAAAGACATATGTGTGTTTAAAAACAATAAAAGAAAAAGGATATTTAAAAGATGATGTTTTATATTCAGGAAGTATAGAATGTAATGGATTTGTTGCTTTTACCAAAGAAAATAAAACTTATTCAAATGGTAAAACTTACTTATATTGCGGAAATGGTGATTATAAAACAGTTGACTACAATAATAGTAACTACAATAAATATTTAGATGCAATTAATAAATGCAAGAATATGCAAACTAACAATACTCCTACAGAACCAGATCCTACGCCTTCACCAACTCCTGATCCTGAAACAATTAAAAATGGCTGGGAATTAATTAACTCAAGAAATCCTGTTGAAGATCAACAATGGGTATATTATGATAATAATGTAAAAATTGTAGGATTACATAAACTACAATATAATGAGAATAAATATTACTACTATTTTGATAATAATGGAATTATGAAAATAGGCTGGGTTTACTATGATAATGGGTATCATTTATTCTCTCCAGTGGATTTCGATGGAAATGGAAGTTTAGATGGTAGAAGAATTCAATATAAGAATACAAGTTCAAGATTAGAAATTAGTTTTAATGATAATTTAACTAAAAAATATTATTTAGATAATAGCGGCACATGTTATAAATCACTTAGTGGTAGTGATAAATGTGATAGCAGTTATATTGGTACAGATAAGATAACTAAAATTAATTTAAATGTGAGAACAGATTATTACTGTAATGGTGATGAATGTTATACAGATTAGTATATAAGGAGATATTATGACAAAAGTATATAGAGTAAGTAAAGAAGAAAAAAAGAATGATATAATAACATTTGTAGTTGGAATAATTGTTTATGCGATTGTATTAGTTATGGCTTCTGAATTATTTAAAAATTTTTATATAGAGTCATTTATATACGCTATTATTGCTGCATTAATACTTAGTGCATTGAATTATACAATTAAACCAGTATTAGTTGTTATGGCACTTCCTATAACAATTCTTACATATGGAATTGCATATCCTATTGTAAATATGTTAATGCTAAAAATATGTGATATAATAATGGGAGATTCATTTGTTATAGGTGGATTTTTATCTATGTTTTTTATATCCATATTTATTAGTCTACTTAAAATGTTTTTAGATCAAATGATAACGAAAAAAATAGGGAGGTAATATATGTCACCAGTAATTTTTGAAATATTTGGTTTTGAAATTAGGTGGTATAGTGTTTTAATATTAACTGGTATAATTGTTGCATATTCCCTTGCTTATATGGAAAGTAAAAAATTTCAGATTAAAAAGGAATTCTTATTTAATTTATTATTTTGGACTTTAATTATTGGCATAATTGGAGCAAGATTATATTATGTTGTATTTAATTTTGATTATTATAAAGATAATTTAATTGAAATTGTACAAGTATGGAATGGTGGTCTTGCAATTCATGGGGGTATATTATTTGGATTAATAACTATAATATTTTATACTAGAAAATATAAAGCTAATACATGGAAAATTTTAGATATATTAGCGCCTTCTGTTGTTATTGCTCAAGCAATAGGCAGATGGGGAAATTTCTTTAATTCTGAAGCATATGGAAGCGTAGTGGAATACAAAACACTTGTAAATATGAAAATTATTCCTCAGTTTGTAATAGATAATATGTATATTAATGGCGCATATCATTTACCAATGTTCTACTTTGAATCAATATCCTGTCTAATAGTATTTATTATATTATTAATTAATAGAAGAAGAAAATATGTTAAAAATGGTGAGATTCTTTCTTTATATTTAATTCTATATGGAATAATTAGATTTGTTATAGAAACATTTAGAACAGATAGTTTAATGTTTATGGATTTAAAAGTAGCACAAATAGTAAGTGTTATAATGATTCTTACTGGAATAATAATTATTATTAAAAAACATAGAAAGCCTAAACTTGATGATTTGTATAATAAAATAGATGAAAGTATGATTTTTTAGACTCTTCATGAGTCTTTTTTGGAGGATTTATGCTAGTATATGGTAAAAATGTAGTAAATGAGATACTTGATAATAATACTAAAATATATAAAGTATTTCTAGATAATAATTTTAATGATGAAAATATTTTAAATAAAATAAATAAAAAAAATTTAAAAAAGTTTCATATGGATAAAAATAAATTAGATAGGATGTGCAATAATAGTGTTAATCAAGGTGTTGCTCTTGATATTGAAGAATATAATTATTTAGATATTAAAGCTATTGAAGAAGATAAAAATTCTAATTTTATTGTTATTCTTGATTCACTTGAAGATCCACATAATTTTGGTGCAATTATTAGAACTTGTGAATGTGCTGGGGTAAATTATATAATTATTCCTAAAAATAGAAGTGTATCAGTTAATAGTACTGTTTATAAAACTGCTAGTGGAGCACTTTCACATATGAAAATAGTTGAAGTAGTGAATTTATCAAATACTATTAGAAAACTAAAAGACTTAGGATATTGGGTATATGCTGCAGACATGGATGGAAAAGACTATAGAAGTATAGATTTTAGTGGTAAAACTTGCTTAGTAATTGGAAGTGAAGGACATGGTATTAAAATGGGAGTTAAGGGCTCTTGTGATGAAATTGTATCTCTTCCAATGAAAGGGAAAATAAATTCATTAAATGCTAGTGTAGCAGCTGGAATATTAATTTATGAAATTATGAAATTTAAATAGGTGTAATATGGATTATAAAACATTAAATGATAATGAACTTGTTTATTTATGCCATGAGAATAATGAAGATGCAACTATGGTACTAATAGATAAATATAAAAATTGTATACTTGCTACACTTAAAGAATATTTAAAAGAGTACAATGTTATTGGTGTAGAAGTAGCTGATCTTTATCAAGAAGGATTAATTGGATTAATTCATGCTATTAATTCATATAAAGAGAATAAAGACACTAGTTTTTATACATATGCAAATACTTGTATTAAAAGTAATTTAGTTTCTGCTATGAGACAAACATTTAGAATGAAAAATAGAATACTTAACAATTCCTACTCGTTAGATAAATTAATAGAAGACACTAATACATCATTTTATGATATTTTAAAAGATGATAATTCAAATCCAGATAAATTAATTATGGATGAAGAAGAGAAGGAAGATTTAATAAATACTATTAAAGAAAAACTAAGTAAAAATGAAAAAATAATATTTGAACTTAGATTAAAAGGCCTTAGTAATAGTGAAATATCTACTTTAATTGATAAAGATAGAAAATATGTTGAGAATGCTATGTTTAGAATAAACAAAAAATATAAAGAATTATTTTAATTCTTTTTTAATTGTTTTACTATTTAATAGTATGATATAATTTTAATGAGGATGGTATTTATTATGTATGATTACTTTAGAGGAAATATAACACGTCAAATAGCAAATTATATTGTTATAGATGTAGGTGGAGTTGGATATAAATTATATACTCCAAATCCATATGTATATAAAGAATTAGAAAATGTTACAGTTTATGCTTATAATCATATAAGAGAAGATGAAAATACTTTGTATGGTTTTAAAACTGAAAGTGAAAGAGATTTATTTTTAAGACTTATTGATGTTAAAGGACTTGGTCCTAAAATGGCAATTACAATTCTTGCTAGTTGTTCTGTTAATGGACTTGTTGATGCAATTGATAGGGAAAACATTTTATATCTTAAAAAAATACCTAAAGTAGGAGAAAAGCTTGCAAGACAAATCATACTTGATTTAAAAGGTAAATTAACTACTACTGAGGAAGAACAAACTACTAGTGATGAACTTACATTAGCACTTGAAAGTTTAGGATATAAAACTAATGATATTAAAAATGTTATTGGTAAAGTAGATAATGAATTGCCAATAGAAAATCAAATTAAAGAAGCATTAAAGTTATTATTAAAATAGGAGGTAATTATGGTAATTGGAATAGATATGGATGATACAATTTGTTCTACTAATGAACTTATTATAGAAGTGGCAGATAAATATGATAAGGAAGTTCTTGGTGGAACTGGCATTAAAGATGTTAATGCATATGAATTTACTGAAATGATGGGATGGGAAAAAGATATGAAAGGTAAATTCTTTGCAGATCGTCTTGAATATATTATGGATAATGCTCCTATTAAGGAAGGCGCTCGTGAAGTAATAAATAGACTTCATGATAATGGATGGAAAGTATTAATTATTTCTTTTAGAAAAGACAAATATTTATCTGATCCATTTAAATTAACAAAAGATTGGTTAGATAGAAATGATGTTCATTATGATAAAATATTTGTAAATACTGGTACAAAGACTGATGAATGTATTGAAAATAATGTTACATTGTTTGTTGATGATAAAGAAAGTCATTGTGAAGATGTAAGTAGTGAAGGAATAGATGTATTACTATTTACGAATGCATACAATCATGATGAAAAAAGATTCAAAAGAGTAGATAATTGGTATCAAATAGAAGATTATATTAAGGAGAAATACAATGGATGAGAGAATTGTAACTAATCATGAACTCGAAACAGATACTTTTGAAAAAAATATTAGACCAGATTCTTTTGATGAATATATTGGACAAACAGATGTAAAAGAGAATATTAAAGTATTTGTTAAGGCAGCTAAAATTAGAAATACTAATTTAGATCATGTATTATTATATGGTCCTCCTGGACTTGGTAAAACTACTCTTGCTCATATTATTGCAAATGAACTTGGTAGTAACATTAAAACTGCAAGTGGACCTACTATTGAAAAAAGTGGTGATTTAGCTGCAATACTTTCAACTCTTGAACCAAACGATGTATTATTTATTGATGAAATACATAGAATTCCAAGATATATAGAAGAAATACTATATAGTGCTATGGAAGACTTTAAATTGGATATTATTATTGGAAATGATGGTCAAAGTAGAAATATTAAAATTGATTTACCACCATTTACCTTAGTTGGTGCTACTACAAGGGCAGGAGATTTATCTAGTCCTTTAAGAGATAGATTTGGTATAGTTAGTAAACTTGAATTCTATACAGATGAAGAACTTACTCAAATAGTTGAAAGAACTGCTAGGGTAATAGGATCTAAAATTGAAAAGACTGCAGCACATGAAATTGCAATTAGAAGTCGTAAAACACCAAGAATTGCAAATAGACTATTAAAAAGAGTCAGTGATTTTGCACTAGTTGAAGGTAGTGATAAAATAACACTAGCAATAGTTAAAAAGTCTTTAGAACGTCTTAAAATTAATGAAAATGGACTTGATAGTACAGATGTAGATTACTTAATGAGTATAATTAAAAAATTTAATGGTGGTCCAGTTGGAATTGAATCTATTGCTTCATCAATCGGAGAAGAAGCAACTACTATAGAAGATGTTATTGAACCATTTTTACTTCAAGAAGGTTATGTAAAAAGAACTTCTAGAGGAAGAATTATAACAGAAAAAACTTATAGAGAATTTAAAATAAATGAACAAAAAACATTATTTGATTATGATGCTATATAGGACTAAAATAGTCCTTTTAAATTGACTAAAATCAAAAAATTTGTTATAATATGTTCCTGTAAAAAGAGGGGATTAAAATGGTAAAAGAATTAGGGGAGAATATTGAAACAAAGCATTCAAAAGAAGAAATTAAGAATTTTTGTGAAGCAGCACTTATTGAGTCTATTCGTTCTTTTGATAATTTTGTTAAATTATTAGGAATAGATACTAGTATATTTGGTCATTTAAAAGAAATTAATATTGTAATCGATTATACTGATGATTTAGATAAGATTAAAGCAGTAGGTTGTTATACATCTAGTGATGGTGAAAACAATAATTCTATTAATATATCTGCAAAATATATCGATAAAATTCTAATATATTTAGACAAACATAAAGATAAATATGATGAATGTTTAGATGAACTAGCTCACACTATCGTACATGAGAAAATACATGCTAATAGAGATATTATGATTAAAGATGGTACTGTTAGTTTAAGCTTACTTTCTAGTAAATCAGCAAAAATGGCTAGAATTAGAAATAGTAATTTAAGAAAAGAATTAGATCCATTATTAATGCAAAATCTTAATAGTTCAAACGATATTATTTTATTAAAGGTTAAAGAAACAGAGTATTATTATATGGCTTATGTTTATAATAATAAAAATAATTCATATGAAGTTTTTAGATTAGATAAGAAAAAATTTAATATGGGTAATTATTTTGATACATTTAATATGATTAAAAGATACTTGTCTTTAAATTTCTTTATGATGCCATTTACATCTTGTAGTGCAAGTTTAGATGACTATGAATTTTATGGTGTTACTGATTATGTTGATGATTATATTGATGTTAATGAACTTAGTAATGCTGAAGCAAGTTATTTATATGATTTTACATCAAGTAAAATTGGCATTGAAGAAGCTTTAACCGAAGCATTTGCTTATATTATAGTTGCTAGCAAATGCAAAAATGAACTAGATATTAAAGAGTATTGTGACTTAGTTATTAAAGACGATGACATGCCTTATGACTTAAAACTTGCATATTATTTAATAAGTAATCTTTCTATTGATGATATTAGATGGTTTTTCTTATCATGTTATGAAGATGAATATGAAAATAGATTCAGAAAACTATTTAGTAGTGATTATGAATTGTTAATATCTAATTTTTATAATATTTATTCAGATTTTTCATCAAATGGAAAAGCTGATGAAGGTTTATTTAATGAAACTAAAGATGTCATTAGAAGAAATTTAAAAAAGTAATAGAATAAAATCTATTACTTTTTATATAGTTCTTTTTTATAATTATCAATTATTTCATTCATAATTGATATATAATTTTTACCTTCACGTCTTTCATCATCGTTTAATGAATATATATCATTTATCTCTATTTTGATTAATGAATAATCATTAATAAGTTTTTCTTGAGCTTGATTTAATTCAGTACCTTCTAAATAATAAATGTATTGAATTTTTTTATCAGTTATTAATTTCTTAGCATCTGAATATGCTTTATCAATTGCATCATTATTAGGGTCTAAAGATATAACATTAATATTATATTTAGTTAGATGATTAAATACATTATTAGTGGTTAATATTGTATTATAATTTCCACTTTTACCAATATCATATAACTGAACATCTAATTCAGATATTTTTTCATTTAATTCTTTGTATTTTTCATCTATTTTTTCTTTAATATATACATTATCTGTATAATCAATTAATGATGATTTAATGTTACTACATAGCATTAAATAATTTGATGGGTCTAACCATATTCCTGCAATACTCGTATTGCTCATTCCCTTAGTTGCATCAATTATTTTAATTTTATTG